>JBDKHH010000173.1:0-13370 GCA_039797785.1 Bacteroidota bacterium
CAATTCCGTCAGAAGGAACACTAAATTTTGATTGAATAGCATATTCTACACGCAAATCTTTTTTGGTTACTGTTGTAGCAGCATTCGATGACCAAGTGTTACTTGAACTTCCATTTGCCGTTGCACCCGCTTCCATGTATTCTTTCGATCGTGATTTAGATTTTTTTAAATCTCTGTTCCCTGCGCTCGGGATACGCTGAAGATCTTTTTTACTAATTGATTGAACTTCAATTGCATCATAGGATTCTGGAGCATATTTAGCATATTCCGATGCTACAACAACTTCCTCCAACATCAATTCTTGAGGCTGAATGAAAAACTTTAAATAAGGTGCGGTGATACTTAACTGCGTTGAATTGTAGCCTACGTAACTTGCAGTAACATAGCGTTCGTTTTTCGGAACCATGATTTCAAATTTTCCATCAAAATCAGTAACGGCACCAACATTCGGGTTTGAAGGGAACGTGATTTTTGCAAACGGTAAAGGTTCACCAGTTGAAGCATCAATTACTTCACCACGTAATTTCTCTCCAGAATAATCCGTTTGAGGAATTTGACGCTGATACACTTGTTGTTGTTGCGGATAATTGTAATACGTCAAATACCAAGGATTTAAAGTTGGTTCTTTGGAATTCTCGTAAGGATCATTCGTCGACAATACTAAATCTACATTGTCCCAAGCAATTCCTGTTGTTTGACTTACCAATGCCTTTGCTTCAAGACGAACTGGTTTTCCAATTCCGTCGCTACGCATATCGTAATAAGGCTTCCAAGCTGCTTTAGGTGAAATATATGAAAAGAAAAATTCAGCTTTTGTTGCTTCTTCAACATCGATTTCGACAACGATTTCTGAGTAATTTACAACTGGTTTGCTTCGTTGACTTACAATTTCTTGTTCAATGCGATTCATTTCTTTTGTCAACTCATCCAATTCATTGTAAATCGCTGTTTGACGCGTTCCAATTTCAGCAAGTTTAGTATGCATAAAGGTATAGGCTTCTTTTAATTCAGAAACTTTCAAACCATTATCGGTTCCTTTCAAATCACGGTTGTGCATCAACAGATTTTTGTCCAAAGCTAGAATTTCATATTCATCACGAAGCACTTGATCCTTCAATTCAAGCTTTTTCTTTTTTGCATTCAATTCATCGATTTCTGAATCCGTCATTTTTAAGTCTTCATAATTTTTTCGTGTACGAACAGATAAAATTGTCAAGGCGCCTTTCGCTTTCACTTGAACTGAATTCGGATCGATAAAATCGGTTAATTTTTGAAAAACAATTTCTTGCTTTCCGGCTTTTAATTCCGTCGATTTGTAATGTTCCAATTGTGCTCCTTGGAAAAATACTGTAACTTTTTTGATATCTGAAAGCAGACCAACTTCCTTTTGAGAAAATGAGGTAAATGCACCTAAAAAAGCGATTAAAAATAAAATTTTAGTTTTCATAAGTTAATTTTTAAATAAAAAAAGCACCACTTGAAAGGTGATGCTTTCAGGATGTTTTTACATCCAATATTCCATAAAGTTCAATCAAATTATTTTCCAGTAGGCATTTTAAAATCGGTCATATCAATTTGATAAATATCCATACTTGCCTTTTGTCCAATTACTTCAAAACTTGACATAACAGCTTTGTTTAGTTCAGGATAGTATTGGAAATGTGAATCATTGTTAACCGAATTCACTGTTGCGCCTAAATTGATAGGTTCTCCCCACGTTGATCCTAAATTTTCGACTACATAAACATCTAAACCTCCCATTCCTTGGCGACTGTCTGAGCTGAAAAATAAATAGCGACCATCGGCTGAAATGAATGGAGTTGTTTCTCTTCCTGTTGTATTAATCGTAAAAGGTAAAGGTTTTGGCTCTCCCCAAGATTTACCAACTTTTTGAGAAACATAAATATCCGTTGAGCTTTTATCTCCTTTTCTATCTGAAACAAAATACATTGTATTTCCATCACCTGTCATTGTTGCAGATCCTTCAAAAAAGCTTGTGTTAATTCCTTTTGAAGAAATTCTTTTAGGCGTTGACCATTTGCTTTTAGTAGACATTTCGAACGTAAAAATGTCAGACCCTTTGGTAACAGGTTTTTCTTCTACTGCAGAAGTGTTAATTGTCATCAACCCATAAAGTCCGTCTCTTGAAATGTAATTTAAACAATCAAAACCAGTTGTATTTATTCTACCTAGTTCATTCGAAACTGAATCCCAAGAATTTGTAGACTCATTCCAAACTGCATAATACGTGTCTTCGAAAAACTCTTGATCATCAGGATTCATGTTACCACCTTTCGTGTCACTTCTTCTTGAAGTAAAATAAAGTGTTTTACCCTTGTTTATTAAAATCGGCGCATAGTCATTATAACCCGTGTTGATTTCAGTAATACCAACACGTTTAGATTTATTACCATTGGTCAATTCAGCTTTAGCAAATAGACATTGTTCACTGTGTAATTTTACTTGCAAATCATTTAATCGTGCATTTGATAATTTCTCTAGGGCGATGTTGTAATTAACCAAAGCGGAATCAAGTTCTCCCATTCGATGATATGAACGCCCCAATAATTCATATACTTCTTTATCAACGTCCATCGGTTCAAGTCTTTGAGCGTCCAATGCGTATTTCAAAGCTAAACCATAATTGTTTTGAGCATATTGACTTTGAGCAATCCAAAATGCAGCTTTCGAGCTATTTGGGTCTTTAATTGCAGCTTGACGAAATATAATAAGTGCATCACGCACTTTTCCTTCATTAAACAAAGTACGTCCTTCCTCAATTAACAATAAGGATGCAGTTTTATCCACAATAGATGAAGTCGTATCTGGTGGCGTAATAGCATTGTTTGCTAAAGTAATTCCTGAAAAAAGGAATGTGACAACGAAAGAAATGTAAACTTTAATCATAATCGTTTATGTGTTTTACCTCATTATTTTTGAGATGGATACAAAAGAAAGCAATTTTTAGGTTCTAAAAAAATTTGAACTGTACATTTTTTAACTTCAGTATTGGAAGTTGTTAACGTTTTTTCAAATCAACAATATCATTCATGGCGATTGTCGCAGAAACAATGGCAAGAATAGGAGCTGTTGCAGCAAAAATCCATAAAAGCAAATGCAGGAAGAAGCCACCAATTCCAACCAGAAAACTTTCGTTTTTAAAACTTGAAAAACTAAAAATCACGCTTAAGTCAACGGGCATTAAAATTAATATGGAGTAGATCATTCCGATTGCAACGGCTAAACCTCTGTTCTGTCTCACAAAATGGATACTTTCATCCATATTGAGTTTTCGTCGTTCGTTCACGTAATCGATAAAACTGAAGCCATAATAATAGAAGGCGATAGCATAAATCAGATAGAAAACTGGGGCTTTTTCAGGTTCTTTCCATCCAATGGCGGAAACTAAAAAAATGATTAGGAAGAAAAAGTATTGCCATATTAAATTACGCACAGCAATTCGAATTCCTCTTCGCACATCATGAAAAAACTGTTGAAAATTGAATGGATATGTATTTCCCGTTAATATGCGTTCTGTTTTTTCGGATAAGTGCGCCAATAATGGTGATAACAAAATGACAACAAGGTACTTAGCGAAATTCATCAAAAGTAAGGCGATTGAAATCTCAATCATCATGTGAATCAAAAACCAAATGATTTCATTCATGTTCGTTACTTCCACATGAACTGCCTTTTGTTGAATATGTTCCCCAATTTTATAAATACCCAACATTAGAACTGCTGGTATAAGAATGTACCAATAAAGCTTGTGTTCACGAATGAAACGTATAGCTTTAAAATAAGCTCGAAGTCCGATAAGCAAATTTTTAAAAAATCGCATGGTCAAATTTAATGATTGCTTAAACATTGTCCTACCTTTTCCTAAAGGATTTCTTATCTTTGCATTTTTCCTTTTGGAAGTATGTTTTAAATTAAATGATCATGAATTTTAGTAGTCTTACAGCCATTTCGCCAATTGATGGAAGGTACCAACGAAAAACAGTTGAATTACAAAAGTATTTCTCCGAGTTTGGGTTAATTAAATACCGCGTAATTGTTGAGGTTGAATATTTAATTGCTTTGGTTGAATCGGGTATTGAACCGTTAAAAGATTTTCCAAGAGAGGCGTTTGATGCTTTGAGATTGATTTGTACGAATTTTTCTGAAGAGGATGCCAATTGGATTAAAGACACTGAAAAAGTTACCAATCACGATGTGAAAGCAGTTGAGTATTTTTTAAAAGAAAAATTGACTGCTCTAGGTTTGGAAAAACATTTAGAATTCGTTCATTTTGGATTGACTTCTCAGGATATCAACAATACGTCTATTCCTTTATCTTTAAAGGAAGCGATTGAGAATGAATATTTGCCGTTGATGGATCAGCTTGTAGATAAGTTGACAGCCTACCAAGAAGATTGGAAAGATATTTCAATGCTGGCTCGAACACATGGTCAACCTGCTTCACCTACACGTTTAGGAAAAGAAATCAAAGTTTTCACTGAGCGATTAACAATTCAATTGAATCAATTGAAAGCAATTCCTTTCTCTGCTAAATTTGGCGGTGCAACAGGTAATTTTAATGCACATAATGTTGCGTTTCCTAATAGTAATTGGGTTGATTTCGCCAATGATTTTGTAAACAACAAACTTGGATTGTCAAGAAGTCAAACGACCACACAAATTGAACATTACGATAATTTGGCTGCCTTGTTCGACTGTATGAAACGCATCAATACGATCATTCTTGATTTGGATCGCGACATGTGGACGTATATTTCAATGGAATATTTTAAGCAAAAATTGAAAGAAGGAGAAATTGGTTCATCGGCAATGCCACATAAGGTGAATCCAATTGATTTTGAAAATTCAGAAGGAAATATAGGAATTGCGAATGCCTTGTTTGAACATTTGGCTGCAAAACTTCCTGTTTCTCGTTTGCAAAGAGATTTGACAGATTCTACGGTTTTAAGAACAGTTGGAATGCCGATCGCTCATACATTTATTGCGGTGAAGTCAACGATTACAGGTTTAGAGAAATTATTATTGAATGAATCAGCGTTCAGCAAAGATTTAGAAAATAATTGGGCTGTTGTTGCGGAAGCAATTCAAACAATTCTGCGTAGAGAAGGATTTCCAAAACCGTATGAGGCTTTGAAAGGCTTAACACGTAAAAATGAAGCAGTGACAATGGAGTCTGTTCATGAATTCGTAGACACGTTGCCAATATCGAATGAATTGAAGCAAGAATTAAAAAACATCACACCGCATAATTATACGGGGGTTCAATTGGTTTAATTGGTATATTTAGTTAAAAACTGATCATGAAAATTTTTGCCTTACTTGTCTTTCTTGTTTTTTCATCGATGTCAATGGGTCAAAACAATTCCATCGAATGGGGAGCTATTGAACAAGCGAGTGGAAGAATGATTGCGATCTTACCAAAAAGTGGAAAGGATTTTTATTCGTTAAGATGGTCAGGTGGTGCGTTTATGGGAAGCTATAAATTGAGCAATCATCAAGATTTTAAAATTACTGCGACCGGAAAAATTGAAGTGAAAGCAGATGGAGGCTTGGCAAATTTTGAAGATGCCGAAGTCGTAAATGATCAACTTTTGGTATTCTTATCCGACAAGAAAGAAGGTAAGAATCATTTTTATATGCAGAAATATGGAAATGATATGTTGCCGAATGGTGATGCAATCGAAATTGCGAGTTATGATTTAGAAAAAGGTCGCTCAAAAGGATTTTTTAACATCATCAGTTCAAGGGATAAAAATTATTTTGGAGTTGTTTGGGAAATCCCTGGGAAGAAAGACGAAAAGGATCGATACGGTTTCAAAATATTCGATAAAGAACTAAAAGAATTCACTGATGGTGATTATAAGTTACCGTATGCTGGTAAACTTTCCGTCATCAATCAACATTACCTTTCGAATACAGGAGATTATTTTATTAACGTAACTGAATTTACGGAACCGGCTGAAAAGAAGCTGTTTAAGTCTTATTTGAATTATAAGGCGATGCACATTTTGCATATCACATCGGATGATTTAGTTGATTTCGAAATTAATCTTGAAGGTAGACGAGTTGAAGCAATGACAATGAATTCAGATAATAATCGCTTGTTTACAGTAACAGGAATTTATGGTGAACAAGGAAAGGCGGGTGTTTCAGGTTTGTTTTATTTAAGAGCAAATTTTGATAAGCAAGAAGTTGTAGATGAGGGATTTGAGAAATTCGGAAAAGATTTTATTACGCAAGATTGGACAGATCGACAAAAAGAAAAAGCTGAAAAACGAGAGCAAAAAGGTAAAGGAGAACCACAATTGTATAATTATCAAATGCGTCAAACAGAAGTGTTAGAAGATGGTAGTTTGGTTGGTTCAATGGAACAGTATTATGTTGTGGTCACGCAATATTCAGATCCTCGCACTGGTTCGACAAGAACAACGTATACGTATTATTACAACGATATTATTGCATTCAAAGTTGGTGTGAATGGAGGATTTGAATGGTTGAAGAAAATTAACAAATACCAAGTTTCAACAAATGATGGCGGGCCATATAGTTCGTATGCGCGTTTTACGAGTAATGGAAAGCTAAGCTTCATTTTTAATGACCATGTGAAAAATTATAATGAAAAAGGTGAGTACATCGATTCAGACCGTCCATATCCTGCAAATTTCAGTAAAAAGAAAAATGTTGTAGCCTATGTGGAATTGGATTTATCGAATGGCTCAATTTCACGAAAAACATTTTTTGATAGAAATGAAATTTCAGCATTAGCCGTACCGAAGTTGTTTCAAGTCGATTACACGAATAAAGAGATGTTGCTTTACTCAGTTATTGGTCGCAAGGAAAAATTTGGTATTCTAAAATTCAATGAATAAATTATTTCTTCTTGAAGCTGTTTTTAAACATTGACATCAAGAGAAGAATGAACCCCATTATTGTACATGTTTTACCCAAAAGATCGCCTGTAGAACTGTAAAAAGTTACATTTTTATTCAAGTTGATGTTTCCTTTTATAACTGCGCTTTTCCAATATTCAGTTTGGGTAATAACGTCGCCACGTTGATCAATAATACAACTAGTTCCTGTATTTGCAGATCGCGCAACTGATCGTCGGTTTTCTATCGCTCTTAATCTTGAGAAGCTCATGTGCTGCTTGTATCCAGGCGTGTCGCCCCACCAACCATCGTTCGTAATAACAATTATAGCTTCAGCTCCTTTTTTTACTTGTTCGGCGTTAAATTCGCCATAAATTGATTCATAACAGATCAATGGAGCAAATGTGAAGTGATTGGTATGCATAACCTGTGGCTCTTCTTCTATACCCAATGTACCACTTGTTCCACCGTTTTCAATCGACAATTCTTCTAAGAATGGTAACCAATCAGAAAATGGTAACTTTTCAACCCCGAGAACTAGCTTTGATTTATGTAAAAATGAATAGTTGTTTGCGCTATCCATTAACAAAGAACTGTTGTAGCTTTCAAAGAAACCGGGTCCGCCTTCTAAAGGTCGACTTGCTCTGGAATGCGACTTTTTGAAAATGCGTAAAGTACTTGCACCTGATAAAAAATAAGCGTTACCCCAATTGCTCACTCTATTTTTTAAATATGGATAAAATGGTAATCTAGCGAAATCTTCTTCATAAAAACTCCAACTAATAGCTGTTTCTGGAGCAACAACTAAATCAGTATTGGCCGTAACTTTTGAATCTGCCAAATCAAGCATTTTATCGAGTTGACTTTCTAACGAGGCAGTGAATTTCTCGTTGTAAGGATCTATATTTGGTTGTAATAAGACTACTTCAATTGGTCGTTTTTCTTCTTTGTAGGTTGAATATAAAACGAGTGAAATCAGGAGTGGAAGAATTAGTGCCAATGTTAAACTCAAAATGGCAGGACGCATCTTTTGGAAAGTAGTATTGTTCCCTTTCCAATCCGTAATGATTTTAAAGACGAGAAGATTGGCAATTAAAACCCATAGTGTTCCGCCGAGTGAGCCTGTAAATTCATACCATTGAATCCAGGTTGTTCGAATCGAAAAGACATTTCCGAAACTTAACCAAGGCCAAGATAATTCCCAATAGTAGTGCAAGTATTCAAATCCAATCCAAACGATTGGTAAAACAAGATAACTTACCTTTTTGCCAAGTTTTTTCTTGATAATATGGAATATATAAAAAGCGATGGCCATTAAAAGTGCATTCAAAATAAAGGCCATTAATGCGCCACCTGAGCTAGCGTTCCAGATCCACCATGTTGTTCCAATGTTGTAAACTAAAAATGTTATATAGGCATGAATAAAAACCTTTCCAGAGCGATAATTGTTGCGTGCTATAGTGTTTTCAACTAAAAGTAGAGGAACAAATGAAACAAAGATGAGCGGCGTTAAACTTCCTGTATATGGAAATGAAAGAACCATAAGTAAACCAGAAAGTAAACTCAATAAATAGCGCTGGTATCGTGTGATTTTTAACATGGTCCAAAATTAATTTAAAATTCAACATCCACAAAAAAAGGGTCAACTTGCGCTGACCCTTTTTTCAATTTAAGATTGACTTATTTGAAAATGATTTTCATTTCAACACGTCTATTTTTCTGACGTCCTTCTGGAGTGTCATTTGTCGCGATTGGCATTGTTTCACCGAAGAACAATGTGCTTAAACGAGCTGCGTCAATTCCTTGTGAAACCATGAATGCTTTCACTGCTTCAGCACGTTTTTTCGATAAGATTAAGTTTTTCTGATCGTCACCAACATTATCAGTGTGACCTGAAATTTGTAATCCCCAAGCAGATTTTTTCTTCAAGACCTCTGCCAACTCAGTTAATGAAGGAAGCGATGCTTGTTTAATAACATCTTTACCTGTTTCAAATTCTAAGTTGTCAAATGCTGTTTTTAGAATTTCTTCTACTTCTTTCTCAATTACAGGACATCCTTTGTTTGATGCAGGACCTGCAGTGTTTGGACAATCATCATCTTTGTCTAATACACCATCGTTATCTGTATCTTGGAATGGACAACCTTTGTTTTTGATTGGTCCAGCTAAATAAGGACAATCATCATCTTTGTCTAATAATCCATCATTATCTGTATCTGGCCAAGGACAACCTTTGTTTTCTTTTGGACCATACGTTTCAGGACAACCATCTAAGAAATCAAAAATTCCGTCGTTATCTGTATCAGGACAACCTTGATTTACAAGTGGACCAGCAACATCTGGACAAGCATCTTCGTCATCTTTGATTCCATCACCATCTGTATCTGGACAACCGTTGAACGCTGCAATACCTGGAGTGTCTGGACAATCATCTTTAGGATCGATAATGCTGTCATTGTCTCTGTCTGGACATCCTTTAAATTTAAGATCTCCCGCTAAATCTGGACATAAATCGTCTTTATCTGCAATTTTATCGCCGTCTTTATCTGGACATCCTTTGAATTCAGCTAAACCAGCTTCTTGAGGACAAAGGTCTTCGATGTCTTTAATTCCATCTCCATCCGTATCAGGACAACCTTTGAACGCCCAAATTCCTGGAACAACTTCACACTCATCAACTTTGTCAGAAACTTTATCTCCATCAACATCTGAAGGATGTGTGTACAAAATTGGAACACGTAAACCTGCGAAAAATTCAGCACCTCTAACTTGACCTGTTGCAAAAAGTGTTTTGAAATCCGTCATTCCCAATGTTAAAGGTCCTAAACGCGTTGCAACACCTGCTTTAAATCCTGAATAAGAGTTGATTGAAACAGGAATGTGTAAACCAAACCATGCATAATCGAAACTTGGAGTAATAGACCATTGATTTGCTACGTGAACATGGTTTCCACTTTTCTTAGATAATAAATTGATTACACCAGTTGTGTTTACATAGAACCATTTCCAAATGTGGTAATCAAATTGAAGGCTCAAAGCTGTAGGTGTTTTCATGAAGAACGTAGAAGACGTGTTTTCACTTGAAGTCCAATCTGGAGAGTTTGTAATCAAACTGTCGATTGTTCCATCCATGTCTGTTAAAGATGTATCTTGATCGAAGACATGTAAGTCAAACAAATTATTTGAATTCACAGAGAAATTACGGCTCAAACCACCTTTTTGAAATTTCATACCACCGATATCAACGATAGAAACCCCAGCGCGGATTTTATATTTTTCTTGGTCACGACGCCATAGGTTTGTTTCACCATCCATGTCGTATTTGTATTCTTTCCAATCAGGTCTCCATTCGTAAACAAAACCTAAATCTAATCCTAGACCAAATTTCGATGCTTGTTTTGGGAATCCAGTTGAGTTACCCATGTCATCAATATTTCCAGAATAACCGTAATCGAAATCACCTTGAAGAACCAAAGATGTATCAGCGTTCTCTAATTTATATTGGAAATTGTCTGTCCATAAATATCCAGCTGCTAACCCAGAAAGGTATTTAAGACGACCACCAACTTTCATGAAATGCTCATTGTCATCTTTTAATACTTGAGCATAATTAATTCCGTATTCCAACCATGTTAAATGGTTAACCGAAAGAAGTTCTTCATTTAATTGTACTTTCCACAAATTTGCATAATCAAGCTCGTTTTCAGCAAGAACAGCCAATTTTGGATCAATGTTGTCAATGTTTGTAATCGAACGCATTTTAGCAGAAAAACCTACTGCAATAGTTGGTTTGATGTGAAACATAAAATTCAACACGTCAATTTGCGTATTGTTATAGATGCCCAACAACTTACTTGAATTGGCATCGTAACGTTTTACAAAATAACGATCAGCAAATGTTGAATCTGGTTTTGCCCAACTATCGTAAATTGTTTGATCTTTGAACGACTTAACCCACCACTTTGGCATGTCTTTCGTGTCAAAAGCACCTGCATTCGTGTACAAGTTAAAATTGAAACTCGCAAGGTTCAAGTCAAACATAAATCGGCCGTCGACAAAACTTGCCGGTTGAATATCTGTACCCATTACCCCAGCATAATTACTGCTTTGTACACCTAAATAATTTTGTGCGGAGATAGAAAAGGAGAGACAGATACTAAAAAATAGAATTACTTTTTGAATGGTTTTCATTTTTCGTAGCTTATAAATTAATTTCATATTGGACAATATAATTCTCAATGATAGAGGTTAGAATCAAATGGTTTCCTTGGGTAGATAAAACACATTTTTTACTTCCTTCCAATTTCGATTGAGGCAATTTCCGTCCGTTTAAGTCGTACAAATATACATTATTCTCCAAACCGTCAATAACCGAAACGTAACTTCTTGAATTTATGGTAGTAATACTCACTCCATCTACAGACGTGAAATCAACTTTTAAATTCGTTTTTTGCACTCCTTTGTTATCTAAAATTACAATGTGATTTGATTGTATTGCGCATAGATAATCAATCAATAAATTATCGTAGATTTTAAATAAACTTCCTGATAAGGACACGGGAAGTTCGGTTTTAACACCTTTTTGATTAATTGAAACAAGTTTACCATTTTCGCGACCATATTGAACCAATTCGTTTGATGTCGTAATTGATTGGGTCTCGGTTGGTATAGAAAAACTGCGATGTTCTCGTCGTTTATCAGCCTCGAACATTTTGAAAGTTGAAGAATTTCGTACTCCATAGAATAATTTGTTTTGACTAATCCATGAATCTATTTCAGTGGAAATATCAGTCATTTTCGTTCCAATTAGAGAATGTTGTTTGCCATCGGAATTGAGCGTAACAATGTCTCCATTTCTTGTTGGGTAAACTAAGAATTCACGGCCTTTGTATCTGTAGAAATGAGCAGGCTGAGCAGCTGGCTTTGATGCAATGTTTATAATTCCTCCAAATTTGTAATTACCTTGAATATCTAATACGTGAATGGAATTGTTACATGTAATAACGAATGTTTTACCGTCCATTATTTGCTGGATTTTGCCAATCATACGGCCACTAACTAACTTTGACCAAACCGCTTTTCCGTTTTGAAACGATTTTAGTCTACCGTCTTTGGTCAATGAAACAATGTTTCCTCCACCATTAAAGGCAATGAAATCTTCAATGAAACCATCAGTGTCCATGGTGATTGAAGGCGTTTCTTCTTCTTTATCTGCTTCATGATCTTTTACGGTTGCATTTGAAGCTAAATGCGTTTCAAGTATACGCGTTTTGTAAATCGTTTTAGTGTATTTTTGATTTCGATTGACATTTCGTTCAGAAACACGTTTTGGTAAATTGGAGAATAAAGCATTACTTGTTTCTTCATCAGTAGCTAAAGTTTTTTCCAATTTGTTATCGGCAACCACATTTTCACAAATGGATTGATTTTCTGCAATGACAACAAATCCATTTAAAGAATATACATGGAATCCATTCTTTTTATTCTTAGGAAATGTTTTGGTTAATGCAATACCCGTAAAATGGTCATGTGAATCATTTTCAGTTTGTTCATTCGTGAAATCATATAAAACATTCAAAGGCTCTTGGCCTGTTTTAAAGTCGGAAATGAGCACTTTTTCTCCTTTGTAATCTATTTCAACAAATCCCTTGTCAATCCAAGTGAACATTGGGCTATTCTTAAAAACGGGGTCAATACAGCTTAAATAGTCTTTTTCATAAAAATGATAACTTTCTAATTCGTTGGGAACGACCATGGAGAAAAGCTCGAAATCGTTTATTTCTCTTCCTTTAATATTGGCATCATTCGAAACGTTGAATTCAATGGTGTTGTTTTGCGTTTTATATATTTCGGTAACTGCAAATTTATCGGATAAAGTTAAAATGGATGCGGAGGATTTTTTATCAAACTTGATCCAATTTTCAATCGTTGTTGTCGAATATTCTTGTTCGGAGAAATACAAATAGTTTTTTACAAATTTGACAGTGTACCCCTTCGCTTTTAGTGACTTAAAACTTGTTTTCTCAAATGGAATGTTAGCTTGATTGAATATTCTTGTTATTTCATTCAATGTCCAGTTAACAGAGGATTCTACTAGAAAGTGATTTCGTTTAGCACTTATATACACAGATTTGAATTCTAATCCGTTTGAAAATAATTCACCAACAATCGTTTTGTTTTTTAATGTTGTTTGAAAGTGATAATCTTCCCATTCAAATTCGCTCAATCGATTAATGACAAGCAATTGTTCGTCTTCTTTTCCAAAAAGAGTAGAGGGAGAATAGGCTTCTTTTTTATTCACGAGGTCCATCGCAACATAACCAATCCATGCACAGCTGATTAGCGCTAGAATAATAAAAAAATAACGAGCAAACATAACTATAGAGTTTGTTCAAAATTAGGTGAAAGAAGTACGTGAGAAATCTATGCGTACTTTTAAAATGAACAATCGAATGTTTAATCGAATAAACTCAATTGTTC
>JBDKHH010000174.1:0-3152 GCA_039797785.1 Bacteroidota bacterium
GGCTTTGTTGCACAAAGATTTAAAATTAAAGCTACTCTGAGCTAGTCAAATTTAAGACACAACTCGGGTATGAGGTCGGCCTAATTCCGTAAATTTATTTAATACTGCCACACGTGCATGAATCTCATTGACTTGGCTTTGAAAGTTTCTCGCACTGAGTTTATCCCCCAATAATTTGATGCAATGCATCTTGGTTTCAACCAAACTGCGCCGATGGTAACCTGACCATTTTTTCCATATTATTCTTCCTAAATGCTTAACTGTTCGAAGTAATTCATTTCGCTCTCGCGAATGAACTTTTGTATCTTTCCAAGGTCTCGCATTTTTCCTAGGTGGAATCACTGCATGCGCTTGCCGATCTGCAATGACCTGACGGCATTGTTTTGTGTCATAAGCCCCATCTGTATAGACTGAATCAATCTGTTCATCCAATGGGATTTGATTTAGTAAATCACCAAGGACTTGCGAATCACTCACATTGTTGGTCGTGAGTTGAACTGATCGTATTTGTAGGGTTTCAGCATCTATACCAATATGAAGTTTTCGCCATTGGCGACGATATTCAGGCTGATGTTTCTTGCGTTTCCATTCACCTTCACCTAAAAACTTTAAACCAGTAGAGTCGACAATGAGCAATATATTGCGCAAGGTAGTCCATCACTACTTTTTTGATAGCCAATTACAAGATCAATATGCTTTTGTCTTCTGCAAATGGTGGAATAATCTGGCGCTGTCCAATCTAAACCACAAAGCTTAATGAGGCTTTTCACAAAGCCAGTGACCATACGTAAAGAGAGTCGAAATAAGGATTTAATCATTAAACAGCATTCGATGGCTGTATCTGAATAAGTTTGATTTCGACCATGTTTACCTTTGGGTTGAGCGTACCATTGAGTCTTGGGATCAAACCAAATCGAAATGTTTCCTCGATTAATTAAGGCTTGATTGTATTTGGACCAGTTGATTGTACGGTAGATATTAGGTGCAGGCTTCTTCATTCGGAAATTATATTGCTGAATTAGACCTTACGAACAGCTTTGTGCAACAAAGCCTTTTCTAACCAAAAATGCGCTTTTTCTTGGTTTTATCATCATTTTTTAAATGGTTTTTTTCATTATTCACTATTGTAAAAAAACCTCCCGAAGGAGGTTCATATATTGAAATTTTTATTATTGATCATCTATGGAGACGTTTATTAAATCCTCAGCAGCAATAACCCCAGTATTCAATCCATTCTTAATATTCACTGGTAAACCTGGAAAGAACTCTTTCAAATCTTGATCTAAAAACTGGAAACCATAATCTAAAACGCGCCATTGATCACTCAGATTATCTCGAACAAAGAAATAATCTACCAACATTGCTTCAATCCCCAATTCTTCTCCTTCTGACTCTATTCTTGCATACGCCTGAACAGGAATAATGCACACCTCTCCAACTGGAGTAACAGCATTATATTTGTAATCTAACAATTGATAAAAATAGGGATTTAATTCGTTTTTAGCGTTATATTTCGCTAGCTTTCCTATCCTTTTATTATAAACCTTACTATCAATCCATTCATCTTCAGACCAATATTGTCTATCTGCATCATAATTTTTAAATCCCCAGAATTTTTTATTCGGGTGTTTCTCATTAAACAAAGAAGAGTAATCATATTGTTCTAGAAAATTAAGGATTTCACTTTCATTACTAATCAGGTTTGCATCAGATTTCATCTGAACAATTTCTTCAAATAAAGAGTAATTACTACCACATTTTAATGATTCAGCATTAGCCAAAGCACTGAAACATAAAAACATTCCTATTAATATTCTTTTCACAAAGCTACCCTTCAACAAAATAATAAATCTATCAAGTAAATAATTTTTGAATTAACAAAATGACTTAGTGAATGAGGGCGAGCATATTCTTTCCGTATGCACTCAGCATCACTATTTACTGTTACTAATTTAGAGTCGGCCATTGTAACAATCTCAGCTGAATTTGAGTTACTAGACTTACAAAATTTAGGTGGTATTTTTCATTATTCACAATTATAAAAAACAACCTCCTGAAGGAGGTCTTAATATTCGTCATAAATATCTTTCTTTTCGATACCTAAGATTTCACCACGACGCATAGCTGTTTCCAACGCAAATAGAAAACCCCACGCAACATAGTGCTGTGGAAGTGTTGGAACTGTACCCATTTCATAATTCAAAACTTTCAACATCAGATCTACTTCAGATGGATGTATTCGACGTGTACGTGCTTTAGGCTTTTTGGGTTTTGTCATTTGCATCCATGGATTTTCTTCCAGAAGAAACTATTCCTTTTGAGCAAAGGTAAACATAGCACTGTAATGCGATATTTCTTTCAAAACAGTATTTTCACCAACTTGAGTAAGTCGATTGTTACGCCAGCCTGTTAGATCCTTTGGTGTGATGTCATAAATAGACTTCTGTGCTAAAGCACCAAATTTCATCTCAAAGTTTTTATACTGGCCCTTAATCCATGCCAAGGAAGATTTTGATTAATTCCATTGGCCAACATCTTCAAAGTATTTATTGTTTAAATCACGGAATAGATATTTAGGCTTAAGCTCACCCGATTCAATTTGGGTTTGAGTTTTTAATTCAACCAATTTAAGGGCTGCCCACTGCTCACACTCTGCTGCGGTATCACGTGTGCAATAATATCTTTGATTCTGATATGAGACGGTTATTGTGTAAGTCTCGCCTCTTTTTCTTGGTTTTGGTATTTTCATCTTGTCGCAAATTTGACGTAAATATTGCCATTTTCTGCCAGTTTTGCCAAGTTTTCCAACTTCGAATGCACCCAACGCACCAAAAAAAAGGACCTATAAGCGTCTGATTTGCTTATAAGTCCTTGATATATATTGGTAGGTATATCCAGACTCGAACTGGAGACCTCTACGATGTCAACGTAGTATCTTTATAGAAAAAACAATAGCTTATTTTAATATGGGATAATCTTGGTCTAAACGTGACTTTATCCACAAGCCTTTGAATTCTTGTGTACGCTGATTATAACATCTATTTTGAAATAAAAAAGTCAGTGTGGAAAATGAAAACATGGCAACAAAGACACATTGAGCATTGCATTAATTTTGCCGAGCCTTGGAATAAAAAATCTGGCTGGGGAGGTTG
>JBDKHH010000175.1:0-7800 GCA_039797785.1 Bacteroidota bacterium
TTTTCTCCCAAATATTTGATTAAATTTGAAACATGAAGTTTGTCTATCCTGAATTTCTTTGGGCTTTATTCGCGCTAGCGATTCCTGTTATTATTCACCTATTCAACTTCCGTAAATACAAAACGCTTTATTTCTCCAGTCTTCAGTTTATTAAGCATGTCGATCAACAAACACGTTCGACTCAAAAACTGAAACATTTGCTTGTTTTAGCGCTACGATTACTTGTTTATACCTTTATCATTTTTGCATTTGCTCAACCGTACATTCCCGCGAATGAAGGAAGCGAAACAGCAGGAAAACCAGTTTTAGCCATTTATATTGATAATTCGTATTCCATGACCGCTAAAGGTACGGAAGGAGAATTATTGTCTGAAGCCCGTGAGATGTCGCGCAAAATGATCAATTCAGCGACCTTGGAAACAAGAATTCTATTGACAACCAATGCCATGAGCGGAATTGAACAGCGCTTATTGACAAAAGTGGATGCCTTGGATTATTTGGATAAAATTGAACCAAGTGCTTTGGTGCGTTCGCTCGATGATGTATTGAATTGGCAACGTGCTTTTATTGACAAAGAACACCTGAACAATCAAAAAATTGGCGTTCGTCAATATGTTTTCTTCTCGGATTTCCAGAAATCTTCAGCTAAAACTGCTGAATTGAAAGAAGATGAATTTTCATTCTATTATCCAGTAAAATTAACGCCTCAAGCAAAAGAAAACGTTTATATCGACTCAGTTTGGTTCAGTTCACCAATTCAACGAATCGGACAAAACAATGAATTAAATGTACGCGTTGTGAATGCTGGTGAAGAAGCACTTACAAATGTAGAACTTCATTGTGAAATCACAGGAATTCGTCGTGATGTGTTCATGGATATTCCAGCGAATCAAAAAGCGACAACCATTATTAATTATACGGAACAAACAGGTGGATTCAAAAAAGGAACGCTATCCGTAAACGACAAACAATTGTTTTGGGATGATGATTATTTCTTCTCTTATTTTGTCGATAATCAAACGAATGTATTAATCGTAAATGGTGCTGGTTCGACTCCTGCAGTGTCTCAAGTATACAATTTGGAACGTTTTTACAAAGTCAAATCAATTGATGAGAACGCGTTTACCTTGGATGAACTACATCAAGTAGATTTAGTGTTTGTCAACGGAATGAATGAATTGCCTTCTGGAATGGCGCAGAATCTAAAAGAATTTGCACAATCAGGTGGAACGTTAGCATTATTTCCAGGCACAAAAGCTAATTTAGGATCTTGGAACAATTTATTGCAAGATTTACAAATGCCAAGCATGGGTGCTGTTCAAGCATCTGGAACAAAAATCGAAAAGTTAGTATATGATGATCCATTCTTCCACGAAATGTTTGAGAAGAAAAAGGAAAATTTGAATTTGCCAAGTGTACGTAAAGCCTATCGAACAGCAGCTTCTGGATCAAATTCCTACTACGATTTAATTCGTTTGCAGAATGGCTCTCCTCTTTTACTGCGTTCTGGTGGAGCAATCAATGTTTTCTTGTTTACATCATCGTTGGAACCTGAATTTAGCTCATTCACAACCGATGCCTTGTTCCCTTCCATTGTATTGCGCATTGGAGAAATGAGTCAACGCAAAGCACCAATTTCATTGACAATTGGAAAAGAATCATTCTTCCCCTTGTACAAAAAACAAACTGGTGAATCGCCAATTCATATTAAAAACAAAGAAGTTGATTTCATTCCTCAAATTAAACAAGAAGGTTTAATTAGCTATTTATCGTTGAGCGGAATGGAAGCCTTAGAAAACCTGAAGGCAGGAAACTACGCTATTTGGGATGAAAAGAAAGAAGGTGAAATGTCCTTGAATTACGATCGAACTGAATCAGATATTAGCTGTTTTAGTGACAATGAAATCGTTGATTTGTTGGAAGAAAAAGGACTTAAGAATGTAAGCTTCAGTGAAATCAACGAAGGACAAAGTCTTACAAAAATAGATATTGAAAAACCATTTGAATATTGGAAAACAGCCATTTTATTAGCGTTGCTGATGCTGTTAGCCGAAATGATGGTGATTAAATTTTGGAAATAAAACGCATACACAATGAAAATTCTCATTAAACAAGCCACAATTCTTGACACACGTTCAAGCCTACTCAACAAGAAAATGGACATTCTTGTAACTGATGGAATGATTGAAGCAATTGAAAATTCGATTGATTCAGCAGATGCAAAAGTGTTGGAAGGCGAGAATTTAATTGTTTCACAAGGATGGGTTGATTTAAAAGCGAATTTTTGTGATCCAGGTGAAGAACACAAAGAAACGATTGATAGCGGATTAGATGCCGCTGCATTTGGAGGTTACACACATGTGGCCGTTTTACCGAGCACGCATCCAGTTGTCGATGGAAAAACACAAGTAGAATACATTTTACGTCGCGCTGAAAGCCACGTAACAAGCATTCATCCAATTGGTGCGATTACAGAAAAAATGGCAGGTGAAAACTTAGCAGAAATGTATGACATGTACCAAACTGGTGTACGTTTGTTTTCAGATGATTTAGTTCCGGTAAACTCAGGAATTATGTATCGTGCCTTGCTTTATTCTAAAAATTTTAACGGAAAAATCATCGCATTTTCAAGAGATTATGCTTTGGCTGGAAAAGGAATGGTAAACGAAGGCGAAGCTTCAACGCGTACAGGATTGAAGGCAGATGCGACGATTTCCGAAATTATTCAAGTTGAACGCAATATCCGCCTGACAGAATACACAGAAGGTTCGATTCACTTAACAGGAATTTCGTGTGCTGAGAGTGTTGATTTAGTGCGAAAAGCGAAAGCAAAAGGATTAAACATTACGGCTGATGTACATTTGATGAATTTAGTGTACAATGAAACAGCCGTTTTAGGATTTGATTCTAACTTCAAAGTAATGCCTGTTCTTCGTCGTGAATCAGATCGTATTGCGTTATGGGAAGGATTGAAAGATGGTACAATTGACACAATCGTTTCTGATCATCGTCCGCATGACAAAGAAGAAAAAGATGTTGAATTTGACAATGCATCATTCGGTTGTATTAATCTACAAACGGTTATTTCGGCACTTTCCGAATGCAAAGAATTTGATTTAGCTGTTGTAATTAAAGCACTTTCAATCAATGCACGTGAAATTTCATCGATTGCTGAACATCCGATTGAAGTTGGAAATAAGGCCGATTTAACAATTTACGCACCTGATAATCAGTGGACTTTCACTAAGGATATGATTTGCTCCCAAACTATCAACACGCCGTATGTTGGTAAAGAATTAAAAGGTTCAGTTGTTGGAATCATAAATAACGGTAAATTAGCTTTTAGAGACTAAGAATATGCCGAATAAAAAGTCCTTTTTAAAACAGTTCTGGAAAGAGAAAAAAATGGTTGGTGCGATGGCTCCAAGCTCTCGTTTTCTTGCAAAAAAGATGCTAGAAAATATTGATTTCTCGCAAGCAAAGGTTCTTGTAGAATTGGGACCAGGAACAGGTGTTTTCACAGATAAAATCTTAGAGAAAATGGCTCCGGATGCGGTTTTATTGGTCTTTGAATTACATGATGCTTTTTGCACACAACTACAAAATCGTATTTCAGATAAACGCGTGCATATTATTCATGACTCAGCGGAGAAAATCGAAGAGTATCTTGTAAAACATGAATTAGGTAAAGCAGACGTAGTTATATCATCACTCCCGCTTGCCAATTTCCCGCAAGAATTGAGAAATTCAATTTTACAAGCTTCGCATAAATCGTTAACAGAAGTAGGGAAATACATTCAATTCCAATATTCCTTGCAATCGAAAAAACACATCAAAAAAGTGTTCAATGAAGTTTCAATCGATTTCACACCATTGAACTTCCCTCCTGCTTTTGTTTATACATGTAACAAAGCGGATTAACACTTAAAATCCTCAAACTTTCTTTTTAGTCGGTAATACTGACAGTTGAATCAACCTTGCTGGAAATGGTATAATTCTTGGCTACATTCATAGTATAAACATTTAAAAACTTTATAGTATGAAAACAAAATTAGACATTCAGAAAATTTTGCACAGCCGCAAAATCAATCAAAAAGGAAATGGATCTTTTGACAAAGCCTTGATGGGATTGGGAATTAAGTATACGAAGAGTGATAAATCAGAAAAATAATTTTTCCTTTTTAGAAATCTCCGCCTCCTTCTCCTCCACCATTTGATTTCTTTGGTGACATTTCGATTTTCCCAAATTTGTACGAAAATGTCAAATAGAGACGTCTTGTCAACCATTTAAACTCCATTGATTGATCAATTCCTGGCTGATCCAAAGTCATGTAAAATCCTTGGCGATTGAACACGTCCGAAACGCGCATTCCAACAGAAATCTTACCTTCCTTAAATGTTTTTTCCGCTGAAATATCAACAGGTCCGCGACGCTGAACAACACCTTGAACAGTAACACGAGGTCCATTATACGTTGCGTTCACTTGAATTGAGGCTGTTCGTTTCCAGAACTCAACAGTTCCTGAATATTTCATGTTCCAGTTAAACCCTCCAACATTCCAGTTTGCCGTCGTATTATCATCTACATATTGCGTATAATTCGCATTCGCAGATAAGGTATTTCTCCACCATTTATAAGGCTTAATGACAAAAATTGCCTCTGCACCTACGCTATGACTTTCATCCAAATTGGCAAATGAAACAGTCGAAACGTTATTGGCATCAAATGTTTTGATACGAGATATCACCCCTGTTGTGTGGCGATAAAAAACACTTGTCGTGAAATTCATTAGTTTTCGTTCATTCGAATATCCTAAATCGTATGAATCAATGAATTCTGGTTGTAAATAAGGATTTCCTCTTCGTAAATTGTACGGATCTGCATAACTTGTGAAAGGATTTAAATCAGCTGATTGTGCGCGATTAATTCTTCTAGAATAACTCAAACTTATTTCTGATTTTTCTGTGAAGGCATATCGGATATGTGCAGATGGAAATATGTTGAAATAATCATTTACAATGCGAATCGTGTCTGAAAGCAATTCTGGAATTTGATAGGCTTTTTCAACACGCAGCCCTACTTGATACTTAAACTTTTTCAATTGTTGTCCAAAGATTCCATACGCACTGTAAATCTGCTCATTGTAGGCATAATCAAAATTGGACAAGGTATCTTCTAAGTAATTTGAAGTCAAGGTATCCAATGTTTCTGAATAAGTATTCACACTTTGTTGACGAATGATTGTTTTTACTCCTGTTTCCAAACGTGCATTTTTCTTTGGCATCAAGTAGGTAAAATCAAATTGTCCGCTTGTTATGTTGTTTTTTTCTTTGTTAAATAGGCGCTGATCCAACGCTGCTTGCGCTTTTGCTGTAGAATCGGCATTATAATCTTGTTGAAAATAAAACCCTTGTATGTTATCACTTCCCAATGACTGATTCAAATCAACCACCCAATTTCCTCGATCTTCTTTTAAATCATGCTTGTAGTTTAAATTAAAATCGAAATTCTGTTGTTGCGATGGATCGTCGGAATAGCGTTTCCATAAACGTAAAAGACTATCAGTTCCCGTGCTTGATTTACTCCATTGATCTCCTGTTCTATTTCGCTCACCAATACTTCCCGTCACACTAAAACCTAAAACATTGCGTGGCTTTAAGTAAAAATCAGCTCCTGCACGAAATGTATGTCCAAAATTTTGATCCGTACCAAAACGATCTTGTTTCAATTTAATAATTGAATCACTCGTTATTTCGCGATCTAGCGTTGAAAAATTATTTCGATAACCATCCAAGTAGCGTCCCGAATAACTTCCAAATGTATTTAGTTTCGAATTTCGATAACTCAATGATATTGATCCTTCTGCAACATTCCCTCCATTCAAATCACCAGAACCCAATGTTGACGTAATCAATCCATTAAATCCACGCATCTTGTTCTTTTTCAAAACAATGTTGATAATCCCAGACGTTCCATCTGGATCATATTTCGCTGATGGATTCGTAACGACTTCAATACGTTCTATTGAACCAGCTGGCAAAGCATCCAACAATGTTTTTCCGTTTCCTCCTGATATTGAACTTGGTCGACCATCAATTAATACGGTTACAGCTCCATCACCACGCAAAGTAACACCACCTTCTTGATTCACTTCAACTGAAGGAATGTTATTCAACACGTCATTTGCAGTTCCACCTTTAACAGACAAATCTTCTCCAACATTATATACTTTCTTGTCGATTCCAGCTTTTAATACATCTAATTGTCCAACAACCTTCACTTCACCCAATGCTTTTGTTTCAACCGGACGAAGTCTGATGGTTCCCAAATTCGCTACTTTAACAGTCGTCGAAATTTTAATATCGCTAATCAATTCGGGATTATATTCTGCGAAGACAATCTTACCATAATAATTACCTAATGGAATTTGTTCAAACGTAAATTTCCCTTCAGCATCTGTGTAGATTCCAGAATACAAAGTCGAATCGCTTGCTTTGTATAATTTAAAGGCAACATACTCCATCGGCACCTCGGATTTTGCATCGATAATCCTACCTGAAATAATTCCATCACCAATTGCAGGTTTTGTTCCCTGAGAAAAAAGTAGGAATGAACTGAAAAGAAAAGATAAGCTTAGTAGGGCTTTTTGAATATTTGTAAAATTTGTCATGTCTTTTGAAAGTCGTTTTGCTTTGTTTTTGCCAAAAATACGGCTAATCGCTTGGTATAAATGGCTATAATCAGCTTAATTTAATGTCAATTGTTTTTTTTAACAGTTTCGCTACTGGACAACGATCAGAAATCTCCAATAAACGCTCGCGCTGTTCCATTGTCAAATCTCCCGAAAACTCAATGGTTTTGAGTATTTCTGTGCGATCTTCGTGTTCAATCATTTCAAGATCAATATTGATTTCACCTACGTCCCAATTTCGCGGTTGTGCATACATTCTGAGTGTAATTGAAATACAACTTGCTAAGGCTGAAAGAAAGAGTTCTTTTGGTGTTGGTCCAACATCTTGACCATTTAATTCAAAAGGTTCATCTGCCATCCAAACATGCGTTCTCGCAACATTTGTCACCTTGTAATCAAATGATATACTCGAAGAAACCTTTGTTGGATTAGGCATTTTTCTCTCTTACTTTATCCAATAAATCGCTTAAAGTGTTCGCCTCTTCATCCGTTAAATTGGCTTTAATCAACGTATTTATATCAAGATCTTTATCCATATCGGACAAAATGTTCAATCCATGTTCAGATATTTTCACATAAACAACACGACGATCTTCTGTACAACGGGTGCGCTCAATCAATCCTTTGTCAATCAATTTATCCATCAAACGTGTAGTATTCGGAGATTTTTCAATCATACGCTCTTTCACCGTATTCACGTTAATCATGTCTTTTGCCCCACGTAAAATGCGCAAAATATTGAATTGTGCCATTGACAAATCATATCTTGACATAAAGTGATTCTGAATATTTCCTAAGAAATTACTCGTGTAGCGAATATTTACGATTGCTCGTTGTTGTGGAGATTTAAAGTTTGATTTTAGTTCTTCATCAATTTTCATGGCACAAAGGTACTTACCATGGTATTATTTTCAAAATTAAATAGTACATATTTTGAACTATTTTAAAATGAAAATAATCGTTGACTAAAACATTACATGAATTTCACACCAAAATCTTCAGCACTTGGTAGTTCTTCAAAACGTATCTGAATCGCATGTTCTCCAGGTAAATAATCCTCGAAATTCGTCTCAAATTGAACTCCTAGCTTCGACGAATAAATCCAACA
>JBDKHH010000176.1:0-6272 GCA_039797785.1 Bacteroidota bacterium
AGGAGATTTTTAAAACATCTGGCGGAAAATACATTGTACCTCAAGCAATGGAAAACAAATTCAAAGAATCGCGCTTTATTGAGCAAATCATGGTGATTGGTGAAGGAGAGAAATTTCCAGCGGCTTTGATTGTTCCAAGCTTTGCTTTTATAAAAGAATGGGCACACAGAAAGAATATTGACTTAGGTGACGCAACGAATCATTCAATTGCAAAAGACGTGCACGTTATGGGACGCATTCAACAAGAAATCGATAAGTTCAACAAAGGTTTTGGAAATTGGGAACAAATCAAACGTTTTGCTTTATTAGAAAAAGAGTTTTCTATTGAAGGTGAGGAATTGACGCCAACACTAAAATTAAAACGTAAAAAAATCCTTGCGAAGTATCAAGCACACTATGATGCCATTTATAAAGAAGATTAATCGATGAAAGCAGTTTATTTTCTATTGTTCGCAAGTCTATTAATTGCCACTAGCTGCGGGACCGATACATCCGAGACGGAGCAAAAAAAGGAAGAAAAGCCAGTTGAAAACAAAGATAAAGACGCTGGAATCTATGGCTATGAATCTGGTATGGTAGAAACCCATTTTGGAGACACGAAAAATAAGGAAATTCTCTACTTTGATAAGTGGGGAACGATATCAGCAAAATATACGTACACTGAAAACAGAAACACAGGTGAAGTAAATTTAAGTTCAATCGTAATAATTAAAGACGCAACGGCATACATGATTGACCCAGTAGAAAAAACTGGATTAAAAATGAAAAATCCTTTAGGCTACAATGACATTGGTGATGCAAAGGAAACACTTGGATTTCAAGAAGAACGTAAAATTAAAATGCTAGGTTCGCAATTGACAGGAACGGAAGTGCTGAATGGAAAAAAATGTAATGTTTTCAAGGATGATGCAGAAGAAATGGGACAAACAACTTATATCCACAAGGGTCTGATTTTAAAAACAAGCATTGACATGTTCGGAGATGCAATCGTTTCTGAAGCAACGGATATTCAATTCAACATCAAAATTCCAGCTGATAAATTTGAAATCCCAAAAGGAATTAAATTTTAAGTAAACCTATTGTTTCGCTGTCGTAACTTTCACTTTTACTTTGTGAACTTGAGGGTAATGTGTTCCCGCTTCAAATTTCAATTGCATTAAGTGATTACGCACTTTTATTTTCGTTGGCGTTGAAACAACAGTAGTTCCTTCTTTCACCAAAGTTGCAGATGTTACTTTGCCTGTTATGTCAACAGCAAGCTCATAAAACAAAACACCCTCGTTGTTATCGATTAGTTTAAATCCAATCGTACTAATTAAAGCACGTTTATCGGTAACAATTGGCCCATCCACTAGTTGACAAAAAGCCATACTTGAGAAGGCCATAAAAATAAATACGATAGCTGTTTTCATGTTGCTTTTTAGATTGAGGTCTGAAATTACAAATAATTGTTTGAACTAAGCAATTTTGCCCCAGTTCGGTTTTGAATTCAAGACATTGATTAAAATTTCTCGAAGCTTTAAATGCTGCGGACGTTCTAAGCCTGGATCCAACTCTAGAATTTTTCGTGCTTCTTCACGCGCCATTACGACCAATTGTGCATCTTTTGCAATGTCAGCTATTTTCAAATTCAATAAACCACTTTGTTGCGTTCCCATTAAATCACCTGGTCCGCGCAATTGCAAATCCACTTCAGCAATTTCAAATCCATCCGAAGAGCGAACCATGGTTTCAACCCGTTTCAAGGTATCTTTTGATAATTTATCTCCAGTCATAAGAATGCAATAGGATTGCTCCGCACCACGTCCTACTCGACCGCGTAACTGATGCAATTGTGACAATCCAAATCGTTCAGAACTCTCGATAATCATTACAGACGCATTTGGCACATTCACTCCAACTTCAATTACAGTTGTCGCCACCATTATTTGTGTTTCTCCACGGACAAAGCGTTGCATTTCAAAATCTTTGTCTTCCGCCTTCATTTTCCCATGAACCATGCTCACACGATATTCTGGTAATGGAAAAGCGCGAGTGATCGCCTCATAACCACTCATCAGATTATTAAAATCCAAGGTCTCAGATTCATTGATTAATGGATAAACAATGTAAATCTGTCTGCCTTTCTGTATCTCTTCTTTTATAAATCCAAATACGCGTAAGCGGTGCGACTCGTAGCGATGAACAGTTGAAATAGGTTTTCTGCCTGGAGGAAGTTCATCAATCACCGACACATCCAAATCACCATAAAACGTCATTGCAAGCGTGCGCGGAATTGGTGTTGCGGTCATAATTAAAACATGCGGTGGAATTGTGTTTTTTCGCCACATTCGAGCCCGTTGTGCTACACCAAAGCGATGTTGCTCATCAATAACTACAATACCCAAGTTTTTGAATTGTACAACATCTTCTAACAAAGCGTGCGTTCCAATTAACAAATGAATTGTTCCATCTTCCAAGCCTTCATGAATGGCTACACGTGCTTTTTTACGCACGGAACCTGTCAATAATTCGATTCGAATAGGCAAGTCTTTCAGCAGTTCTTTGATTCCCTCAAAATGTTGATTTGCCAAGATTTCAGTTGGCGCCATCAATGCTGCCTGAAACCCGTTTCCAATTCCCATCAACATCGTTAACAAGGCAACAAGTGTTTTTCCGCTTCCAACATCTCCTTGCAACAAACGATTCATGTGATGACCAGTCGTAAAATCTTTACGGATTTCCTTCAACACACGTTTTTGCGCGCCGGTCAATGAAAATGGCAAATGATTGGAGTAAAATGAATTGAACACCTCTCCCACTTCTGGAAAGACAAATCCTTTTGATTTACTCATGCTGATTTGTTTCCGAAGCAATAATTCCATTTGAAGGAAAAACAGTTCTTCAAATTTTAAGCGCAATCGAGCATGTACAAATTCTTGTTCAGATTTTGGTGTATGCACTTGCAAGAATGCCAATTCTCTATTGATTAAGCGGTGTTCTTGTAAAATTGTGGATGGCAAGGTTTCCTCGATTTTCCCTTTAATTAAAGAAACAAGTTGGGCTGTTAATTTTTCTATTCCTTTTGAATGTAAACCTTTTGCACTTAATTTTTCTGTCGTTGAGTAAACAGGTTGTAATCCAGTTTTCAGCAGTACATCTTTCCATTCCGTTAATTCAGGATGTGGAATGTTCCACGTATTACCGAAGATTTTTGCTTTTCCAAAAATTTGATATTCCGCTCCAATTTTCAATAAGGGCTTAATCCATTTTGCGCCTTGAAACCAAACCAAATCGATCACACCTGTTTCATCTTGAAATTTAGCAGTGAGTTTCTTTTGTCTGCCCATTGCTGTTTCTCCTACTTGAATAATTCGTCCTTTTAATTGGGCATATGAATCCACATACGGCAAATCTGAAACACGATGGTATTGAGAACGATTGATATAACGAAAGGGAAAATAATTCAATAAATCATTGAATGTGAAAACGCCAATTTCTTGACGCAACAATTCAGCCCGCTGAGGGCCCACACCTTTCAAAAATTCTATTGGAGTTCGAAGAAAATCGTTCACGAGGTAAAAATAAAAAAGAAAAGCGATAGATTCACATCTACCGCTATTCCCCTCTAAAATAAAGCATGTTGTATTTTCGCGTTAACAACTTTATTGTGCAGCCATCAAACTGATTTGAGCTGGCTGATACAGTGTCATTGTGATTACTCCTGGTTGTAATTCTTTTGCTGCCTCGAAAGGATTTGAATTTGCCTCTTCGAAGTTTATTTTAACCGGAACATTCATTGAACATCCTCTGGCATCTTCAATTGTCAATTTATAGTTTCCATCATCCAAGGCATGTGGATCATTGAAATTTGCTTGTCCATTCAAACGAACGAAATAAAATGGCGTATTGTTGTTATCCCATGGCGTTCCACCAGTCAAGGCAACATCCATTGATGCATTCAACCCTTCAACAACATATTCTTGTTTGCTGTTGTATGTCATTGTTATTGGAGAAGGCATTTCAATTGTAATCGATTCTTCAACGATTGTTCCATGTTGATCTACAACTTGAACTTTATACGTACCACTTTTTAAATTTTCCAATACGCTTGCTGATTCACCATCTTGCCATTTAATCATGTATGGCATTTTTCCTCCATAAACCGATAATTCAATTTTTCCATTTGCTTGTCCAAAACAAGAAACATTTGTTTTTGTATAGTGTATTGCTAAAGCTGTTTTCGCTTTTAACGCTGATGACCATCCGATGAAAGGCATCAATAAAAGAACTGGTAATAATTTAATCAATTTCATGACGTTGTGTGTTTATTTACACTACAAACTAACGGTGCTTTTTTCGCATCAACAATCAATTGAATGGATTACACTTAAATCTACATGAAGACCAATAGTAGTATCTACGTAGTTCTACGTAATTGATGTCAAAACCAATTTTTTAAAACAAAAAATCCCCTCCGCGGACGGAGAGGATTTCAGTAATGTACGTTTGAACTTATTTTATTTTTTTGAATTTTGAAATCCCTTTTTGAAGGAACTTCTCATATCCATCTACACTTGGATCATATCCGCGTGGATCTGAAAGATCATTTCCATTTACATCTTGAATAATGTATAATGGTTGAGACAATTGTCCGTATTTCTTAATTTGATATTCAGACCATTTATTCCCAACATTTTTCAAGGTTCCATTCAACTCTTTTGAGAATACTTGCTCTTCTTTCGGAAGCGCTTCTCTGTCGTCACAGTACAATGAAATGATAACCATTTGATCTTGTAAGATAGAACGTATTTTATCATTTGTCCACACCATGTTTTCAGTTTTACGACAATTTGCACATGAGTAACCCGTGAAGTCAATCAATACTGGTTTGTTTGCCAAACGCGCATATTCTCTTCCTTTTTCTAAATCGTGGAAAACCAAGATTGAACCATCACCTACTTCATGCATATCATTTTTAAAGCGCATAAACAAGGTATCACCTTCAACTTCAGGATTTCCTTTCACGAAGCGGAAATTATCTTCTGAATGTGTTCTTGGAGGAGCAATTCCATCCACCATATACAATGGTGCGCCCCACATACCTGGTAGTAAATAGATTGCAAATACGATTGACGTCAAAGCAAACATAAAACGTGTTACACCCAAGTGCTCTAATGGTGAATCGTGAGAGAATCTTATTTTCCCTAATAAGTACAATCCCATAATTGCAAATACAGCAACCCAAACAGCAACAAAAATTTCACGTGTTAAGAAATCCCAGTGGTATGCCAAATCAACCATACTTAAGAATTTCAATGACATTGCGATTTCCAATAAACCGAAAACAACTTTTACACTGTTCAACCATCCACCTGATTGTGGCAATGAACTCATCGCACTTGGGAAGACTGCAAACAAGGTAAATGGCAATGCTAATCCAGTTGCTACTCCACCCATGATGAATGCTGGTGCTGCGATTGATCCAGAAGAAATCGCTTGTACCAATGCTGTCCCAACAATTGGTCCTGTACAAGAAAACGATACAAGAACTAAGGTAAAGGCCATGAAGAAAATTCCAACGAAACCACCTTTATCAGCTTTAGCATCCGCTTTGTTTACCCACGATGAAGGCATCTTGATTTCGAAAGCTCCTAAGAACGAGAACGCGAATAAAATGAAGATTGCAAAGAAAATAAGATTAAGGAAAGCACTTGTTGAGAATTCATACACCGTTGCTGAACTTCCTGTGAGAACCGTTACCAAAATACCAACCGTTACATAAATAACGATGATTGAAAAACCATAAAATAAGGCATTGATAATTCCTTTTCGTCTACTTCCTGATTGTTTTGTAAAGAAAGTAACTGTCATTGGAATCATTGGGAATACACATGGTGTGAACAAGGCTGCAAAACCAAACGCAAATCCTGTAAAGAAAATAATCCAAAGGTTTACATCTACTTTGTCTTGTTTTGAATCTGCAGGAAAAACTTCCTCTTGTTTATCTTGAACTTTCGTATCTGTTGATCCATTGTCATTTGAGTTTGTTGCTGCTGCAGCTGTGTCGATTGTTGCTCCTTCTGCAATTGCCTCTGCCGTTGGTTTGAATCCGCTTCCTTTTACTTTTGCAGTTTGATCCGGCGGAAATTTACATCCATTTTCATCACATATTTGAAACGAGTAATCGAACGTTACTTCGAATGCTTTATCAGTCAACACCTCAATTTGTTGTTTGAACACAGCCGTTTTTTCGAAATACAAAGAAGTCCCCAATTCATCAACAACAGAGT
>JBDKHH010000177.1:0-8018 GCA_039797785.1 Bacteroidota bacterium
CATACGTTGCTGCTGCGCAAATGGCGAAAGATTTGGGAATGGAAATCAATGCAGGTCACGATTTGAGCTTAGATAATCTCAAATTTTTCAAGCAATCCTTGGTGCAACTGGATGAAGTTTCGATTGGACACGCTTTGATTTCAGATGCCTTGTACTTTGGTTTGGAAAATACAATTCAACGCTATAAGTTGTTGTTACAGTGATTTAAATCTTTATCAGTGCGCTGGATTTCCCATGTGAACTGTCGTTTGTGGGAATGGAATCGCGACTTTATGTTCTCTGAATAAACGATCAATCTCGAAGCGAATTTCAGATTTGTAGTTGTTGATGTCCCAACTTTGATCGGCCCAGAAAATGAGCTCTAAGTCTAATCCATTGTTTCCGAAATGCGATAAACGAACATCTACAGGATGCGTTTTGCGTACTTTCGGATGTGCGTATGCGGCTTGTTTCAAAAGACGGATAATCATTTCGGTGTCACAACCGTATTCAACCGTTAAGGTAATTCTGAAACGCGACAACTCCGAACCGTGACTCCAGTTTTCAACGTATTCTTGCGTTAATTTGGCATTTGGAATAATCAACACGTTTCCTTCACGGGTTTCAATTTGTGTCGTTCGTACGTTGATTTTTAGAATTTTCGCGACAATTGGTTCAGTTTTTCCACCGTTCGAAATTTCAACAATGTCACCCACGCGCACATTTCCTTCAAACAATAAGACCAAACCAGAGAACATGTCTTTGAATACATCTTGTAATCCAAGTCCAATACCAACCAACAATGCTGCAGAACCTGTTAACAGAATCGTAATATCAATATCAACAGCTTTTAATGCGGTAATGATTGCAAAAAGATAAATGATGTACTTCGCAATTTGAATGTAGACAAACTCCGTTGCTTTGTTGTAATCTTCTTTTGCTCTGAACTTTCTACGGATGTTGATTTTGACAATTTTCAAGATCATTTTTGCCATAATGAAAATGAAGACCAAAGCAATAATATCGTACAAACTCACATCAAACTTGTCGGTATCGATTAATTTGAAATCAAGAAAATCAAAGAAAGAAGAAGTATCTTCAGTTGAGGGCTCTGGCATTCGGGGCACTCGATTGAAGCTTTCTTGACTCAAGGGTTGAAAGCGAAAGTTACTGAACTGTTGATTGGAAAAAGTTGATTTCCCTAGAAATGATAGTACGAATGATAAAAGACTGTTCAACATGTTAACGTAAAATTATTCGACCTAATTTATCTGCAAAAACGAGTTTCACGCGCTCAAACGCCATTTGCTCTGCCAATAATCCCATCATTTCTTCGTCTGAAAGATTTGGTTCTTGGAGTTTAACGCGAATTTCATTGATGCGTTGCTCGATTTTGGCTGCTTTGAATCCGTAAATGGAATTCATAATTGCTTCTTCTAAACGATCGGATTCGGAACGTGTGATAATGCTGTAATTACTAAACCAACCTGCACTCAACTCATGGTCGTTTGATTCAATATCGGAAACAAAACGCACGATTTCCTGATCTTCCAAGCGCTTGAAATAGCTTGATTGAAACAATTGATTTTCGTTCAATCCGTTGATAAAAACTGCATAAATCTTTGCACACAATGGATGTTTAAACGTCAATTCGTCGCGATCTAATTCAGAGTGAACCAATTCAATAATGCTTGTTTCCACTTTGTGTGCTTGACCATTTTCATCGAATTGTTCGATTTCTATCACACGCGTTCCGTATTTAATCAAGAGATTGATCAAATTGAATTCATCGTGCAAGGAAGCTTCTTTTGCATTCGCACCTGTTTCAGGAATAAATGTTTCAGCTTGTTTTTCAAGGGGTAAATCAAGAATTTCAGGTTCTTGCAATTGTTTCGCAACAACACCTTTACGGAGTTTTATCAATTCACTCGAAATGATTTGCTCGCTGATATCAAATTGAGATGCAATCTGTTGTAGATACACTTGTCGCGTAATTTGATCAGGAATCAAGGCAACCGAATGCACGATTTCACGAATTAATTCCGCTCGTTTAATTGGGTCGGCTTCTCCATCTTTTAGAAGAATATCGGCCTTAAACGAAATGAAATCTTGTGTGTGTTCTTTGATGTAATTTTCTAATTCCGTCGTTGAAGCCTTTTTTGAATATGAATCAGGATCTTCTCCTTCTGGGAACAAGACCACTTTCACGTTCATTCCTTCTTCAAGAATCAAATCGATTCCACGGAAAGAAGCCTTAATTCCAGCAGCATCACCATCATACAGAATGGTAATGTTTTGGGTGTAACGGCGAATTAATTTTATTTGATCTTTCGTGAGCGAAGTACCAGAAGAGGAAACCACATTTTGAATTCCCGCTTGAAACATGGAAATCACATCGGTGTAACCTTCACACAAAAAGCAATTGTCGTATTTGATAATATCACCCTTCGAAAAGTGTAAACCGTACAAGATTTCACTTTTGTTGTAAATGATACTTTCAGGCGAATTGAAGTATTTCGCAATTTTTTTATCTGTAATGAGTGTTCGCCCACCAAAGCCTAGCACGCGGCCAGAAACACTGTGAATTGGGAACATTACTCTTCCGCGGAAGAAATCGAAATGGCGATCATCTTTTGATTTGACCAATCCGACTTTCTCTAAATATTCTAATTTATACCCTTTCTTTTGAGCTGCTTTTGTGAAATCATCACTGACGTTTAAGCAATAACCCAATTGAAATTTTTGAATGATGTCTTTTCTGAATCCACGCTCTTCGAAATACGAAAGTCCAACAGCTGCACCTTCTTCCGTTTCGTGAAGATTGTGCATGAAATGCGTTTTCGCAAATTCATTGATGATGTGTAAACTTTCGCGTTCGGTAATTGCTGCTAATTCTTCAGCAGTTGCTGGTTCATCTTCAGGAATTTGAATTCCGTATTTATCTGCAAGCCAACGCAAAGCTTCAGGATACGAAAAATGTTCCTTTTCCATTAAGAAGGTTACAACTGAACCACCTTTACTTGTTGAGAAACATTTAAAAATTTGCTTAGCAGGAGACACCACAAACGATGGCGTTTTCTCGTCAGTAAACGGACTTAAACCTTTTAAATTTGATCCAGCACGTTTCAAATTAACGAATTCACCAATCACCTCCTCAATACGAGAAGTTTGCATGATGTCGTCAATGATATGTGGTGGAATTTTAGACATTATTCAGCTGGATGGCCCCAATCTTTTTCTGATTCAACTTTTCCTTTAGGATCGAAGGTTGTCCAAATACCAACCATTTGATCGTTGTGGTATTCGCCACGATAATGCACAACTCCAGTAGGATATTTTACAACTGTAAATCCTTCACGCATTCCTTTTTCGTATGCAGTAACAGACAATTCATCTCCGTTTTCAGAGTAGAATGTCCAAATACCGTCACGTTTTTTGTCTTTGGTTTGTGCGCCTTTGTATTTCAACTGTTTTTTTCCAGGATACCATTCGTAGTAAACACCATTTTTCACCTCTACAAGAACTTCTTCTTTTACAGGCTTTGTATCTTCTTTCTCTTCTTCATTAGAGCAGCTGACTAAAAGCGCCAACATTAAAAATGCAACGATATGTTTCATGTTTATTGAATTTATTTTTCGCGTAATGTAGTATATTCAACTAGCCCGATAATTGAGCGTTTTGCTTCAGAATCTGGAATATCCGTAAGCATGTTCATCGCTTCTTCTTTCAATTCCATCATTTTTTTGTGTGCGTATGCGATGCCACCGTGTTGATGCACCAATTCGATTGCTCGTTGCACTTTTTTTGGATTTTCATTGTGGTTTTTCACAATGTTGATCAGTTCTTTTTTTACTTCAATTGGTGCTGTATTCAGCGTGTAAATCAAGGGAAGCGTCATTTTACGCTCACGAATATCGATTCCAGTCGGTTTACCTATGTTTCCTGGTGTTCCGTAATCGAAAATATCGTCTTTTACTTGAAAGGCTAAACCAACCAATTCACCGAATTTGCGCATGGAAGGAGCCATGTCCTCACGATCAACAGCAACAGCGCCCGATTCACAACATGTTGCAATCAAGGAAGCTGTTTTTTGACGAATGACATCAAAATAAACTTCTTCTGTAATGTCAAGTCTGCGCGCCTTTTCAATTTGCAACAATTCACCTTCACTCATTTCACGCACAGCGCGAGCAACGATTTCAAGTAAGCGAACATTGTTTTTTTCGATGGAAAGTAGCAATACGCGAGACAACATAAAATCACCAACAAGTACTGCAATTTTGTTTTTCCACAATGCGTTTACTGAGAAGAATCCTCTGCGCTCGTTGGCGTCATCAACAACATCATCATGTACAAGTGAAGCCGTGTGCAATAATTCAACCAAAGATGCTGCGTCGTATGCTTTGTCGTTCATTTCTCCTAACATTTTGGCTGTCAAGAAAATAAACATTGGACGCATTTGCTTGCCTTTACGGCGAATGATGTAGTGAGTGATTTTATCGAGTAGGGGAACTTTCGATTTCATACTTTCACGAAAACGAACTTCGAATTCGTTCATTTCTGAATCGATTGGCGCCATTATCTCCTTTACACTCAACATGACACAAATATACGAGATTGATTATGTTTTTCGCTAAATAAAAAGTGTTAAATCAAATTTATTTTGCCTTCAAAACACGTTCTTCTTTTAAAATCGCTTTGTTCTTGTTTGCTAGCTGTCCACAGGCAGCATCAATGTCCTTTCCACGGCTTCTGCGAACGTTTACAACGAGGTTTTTGGATTCTAAATAGGCAGCGAAATTATCAACTTTTGAGCGATCCGCTTGTTGGAATTCACTGTCGTCGATTGGATTGTATTCGATGATGTTGATTTTACACGGAACACATTTCGCAAATTCTGCTAATTCTTGTGCGTCTTCGATTTGATCGTTAAAGTCTTTAAAAATTATGTATTCAAAGGTAACGCGTGAATCTGTTTTTTGATGAAAATAACGTAAGGCATCCGATAATTCAGCCAAGTTGTTTGAATCATTGATTTCCATGATGTGACTGCGTTTTTTATCATTCGCAGCATGCAAGGAAAGCGCAAGATTGAATTTCACTTCATCATCGCCCAATTTGCGGATCATTTTTGCAATTCCGGCTGTTGAAACAGTAATGCGTTTCGGTGACATTCCTAATCCTTCTTCTGAAGTAATCATTTCAACAGAGCGAAGAACGTTTTTGTAATTCAATAACGGTTCGCCCATTCCCATGTACACAATGTTTGTCAAAGGAGTATTGTAACGATTTTCAGCTTGATCTCTCAAGTAAACCACTTGGTCAACGATTTCTCCAGCTGTTAAATTACGCATCAGTTTTAAGCGACCAGTTGCACAAAACGTACACGCCAAGCTACATCCGACTTGAGAAGAAATACATGCCGTTGTGCGCGAAGTCGTTGGAATTAAAACGCCTTCAACCACTTTGTTTTCTTCAACAGAAAATGCACATTTAATGGTTTTGTCGGAACTGATTTGTTGATCATCCAACTTGATATGGTCAATAAAGTAATGTTCTTCCAGTTTCGCACGAAGGTCTTTGCTGAGATTGGACATTTCTTCAAATGACGCAGCATTTTTCTTCCACAGCCATTCATAGACTTGTTTAGAGCGGAATGATTTTTCACCCAAAACTTCCATTGAAGCCTTCAGTTCCTCGAACGAAAAATTGCGAATATTTGCTTTGTTTTGACTCATTGAAGTGCAAAGGTAAAGAATTGCAAGGGAATATTACCGCTTGAATTTAGATGATGCGTAAATCCTTTTTCGAAATGAATACTTTTCGACCTTCCAACAATTCCACTTCTATGCGATTTGCTTTTTCAGAAAGAATATGCACTTTGGCTCCTTCATTGATTGTGAAATCAGATGATTTTGTGGTTTCATCCAAATAGCATGAACTTGTTTTTGCGGTAATTATTCCATAATCGTGATTGGCTGGATAGTTGGCAGAACTATTTGCGGCGATTAAAAAGCCTATAAATAGAATCGATTCACCAAACAAGGCCATAACATGAAAACGTTTCCAAGGAGTGTTTTTATGCTTTAAAAGTGAAAAAACGGAATAACCAATTAGACAGCTAATGAGAATGGAAAGAATCGCCCAAGTTGTAGAACCAATTCCATAAATCATACGTTGAAGGCCGCTAATACTCGGTTGCCACGAATTACCATTCGTTAATTCACGGTAACACAATTCTATGTTTACTGGTGCCTCAGCATTTTTTGGATTCAATTTAATTGACGTTTCATACGCCCAGATTGCTTTTCCAAATTCTTTATTCTTGTAATAAGCGTTCCCTAAATTATAGAATGCTGCACTATTTTCTGGCTCTTCCTTGGCAACTTCTTCAAACTCATGAATTGCTTGTTTGTAGTTTTTTGCATTCGCGGCTTTCAACCCATCATCAAATGAATTTGCATGTAAAAAAGAGCTACATGCAAAGCTGAAAATTGCTAGAAAAATGCTTAGACTTTTCATGCTTTCAAAATTGATTGTGAGATTTGTTTAGCCGACACAATTAATGCATCTCTGTTTTCTGGACTTACTCCAAAGCCATATCTTGCTTCTTCACACGATGTAAATAATTGTTGAAGTGCTGCGATTTTTGCGGCGTCTACATTTTTCAAGCGCAATTCTTCAAGAATGGTTGATTTACTTAAAATGATTGAGTCGTCATTGCGCAAGTACAAGCCCATTGAACGTTGCAAGCCTTTTTCTATTAAACCATAATAATTGGTGTAATCTTGATTGCTCAGTGCATTTTCAGCTTCACTAAAGACGTTTTGTATTCCAACTTTTGCTTGTTGTTTTTCTTGCTTTTTAACAACATGTTCTACATTTTCTTCGCGTTTACGCCAGAATAAACCTAAGAAGAGTCCAAACAAAACAGGAACTGTTACACCTGCCCAGAATACCGGAGAATGCACAATTGAACTGTGTTCAGTGGATACTTCATCCGACGTTTTGAACGGAAAAATGTCTTGACCCTTACTTTCAACCAAGGTGCTTGTCGAATTATCTGAAATTTTAAATCCAGCATTTTTCTGAACACTCAAACTTGTTGGTTCCGTGCTAATTTGAACGTATTGTTCTTTGATCGGATCGAAATAAGACAAGGTTGTTTCTGGAAATACCAGTTCACCATATTTGGTCACTTGAATGTTGTATTCGTAGGTAATTTTTCCTTCTGCACCTCGGCTCGTAAAAGAAATTTCTTCTTTTACAATCGCATCTCCGTACACCACAAAACCTTTCGGTAAGTTTAATTTTGGTTCACTGATGTTTTGCAAATTCCCGTATCCAGCAACTTCAACAATCAGCGTAAAGACATCACCTTGTTTTAATTTTGTTTGGTCGATTGAACTAGTAACAGTAAAAACGCCCACACCACCAATAAAATCTTTCGGAGCATTTCCAGGAAGTGGTTTTACTTCAATTGCTGTGCTCGACGAAGTAATCGGAACGCCTTCAATTCCTCGGCGCAACATTAGCTTGAATGGTTCGATGGTGAATTTTCCTGTTCCAATTGGAAAGATTACCTTCTTATCGTGTTCGAACGCATAATAGGTATTGCGTTTAACTTTTTCTTCGCGAACAGTAATTCGTGAACTAGTTGTAATGTCGTGTTTGTCAAGCGCTCCATCCAATTTATATTCTTGATAATCTTCCAAATGCGAAGGGTCAAAAATTGAATAGACTTTTGCGTTTAAAATCAGTGGTTCACCTTCGTAAATAACAGATTTAGATTTTTCAATGATTCCAAATGCAGGTTGACGAAGTTGCTTGGCAGAAATTTCATTTCCATTTGTAACAGGAGCAGTGTTTTCTTTGCGAATGGTAACAGTAACAGTGTTAGATCGATAAACTTTGTTTCCACGTTTAACGTAAGCAGGTCCAAATTTGAAGGTTCCAGCCTTTGGCATTGCTCCATTTTGTGATAGGTAAAAATAGTTGATTACTTTACCGGTATTGTAATCAATTTCTTGATTCATCCC
>JBDKHH010000178.1:0-5561 GCA_039797785.1 Bacteroidota bacterium
GATAACCTTGAGAAAATATTACTGGAACATCCAGTCGATGAGGTGATCATTGCATTGGAAAGTGTTGAACATGATAAATTAAAGTCAATCATTTCGCGTATTGAAGGAGGGAATCTTGTGATAAAAATTCTTCCAGATATGTATGATATTCTTTCTGGTTCAGTTAAAATGACAAACATCTTTGGCGCCTTACTGATTGAAGTAAATGCTGAATCAATGCCGCTTTGGCAACAAGCAACAAAGCGTTTTATGGATGTTTTCCTTTCGATTATCGCCATCATTTTATTAATTCCGGTTTATATATTTTTGGCGATTGGTGTGAAAATGTCTTCTTCAGGACCTATTTTCTTTATGCAAGAGCGAATTGGTTTGAATGGCATTCCGTTTAAAATCATCAAATTTCGCACAATGTATATGGATGCGGAAAAATTAGGACCACAACTTTCTTCCTCAAACGATCCGCGAATCACACCAATTGGTAGGTTCATGCGCAAACTTCGTTTTGATGAATTTCCTCAGTTTTTCAATGTTTTGTTGGGAGATATGTCGTTGGTTGGTCCTCGACCTGAACGCCAATTTTACATCGATCAAATTGTTCAGATAGAACCACAATACTTGCATTTAACGAAAGTTCGACCAGGAATCACTTCTTGGGGACAAGTGAAATATGGTTATGCAGAGAATGTTGAACAAATGTTGCAACGCATGAAATTCGATTTGCTGTACATGAAAAACCGTTCGTTGGCCTTGGATATTAAAATCATGTTATACACGATATTGATTGTGGTAAAAGCAAAAGGGAAGTGATTATTTCACTTTGAACTCATACATTTTCGTCCCTTCAAGAAATCCTTCCAGAACATCTCCAATTTGAACCGGTCCAACTCCTGCTGGTGTGCCTGTAAAAATCAAATCTCCTTTCTTTAAGGTCATGAATTGTGAAATGTATGCGATGATTTTGTCAATGGTGAAAAGCATGTCTGACGTGTGTCCAACTTGAACGGTTTCAGAATTCTTTTTTAACTCAAAGGTCAAATTATTCAAGTCTAAATTTTCAACAGAAATAAATTTCTGAGAAATAGGGGCACTGTGCTCGAACGATTTAGCAATCTCCCACGGTAAGCCTTTTTCTTTACATTGCTGTTGAAGATCACGTGCAGTAAAATCAATTCCTAAGGTAATGTCTGAATAATATTTATGTGCAAATTTTTCAGAAATGTTTTTGCCAACTTTGTCTATTCTGACAACAAGTTCACATTCATAATGCAAATCTTGTGTAAAGTCTGGAAAATAAAAATCATAACCATCACGTAAAATGGCAGTGTCAGGTTTCATGAAAAAAACGGGTGCAGTTGGAACTTCTGCTTTCATTTCTTTTGCGTGATCCGCATAATTTCTACCAATACAGATGATTTTCATTTTATTTAAATTTATTCTTTAATGCTTCTAATTTACTTTGAATGTCGGTCTCTTTTGTTTCTTTAGCTTTCTCACGTTCCGCCTTGATTTTATCCATTTCTCTGCGTAAACATTGTTTGGTATAAAGAGGGAAATCAGCATCAAGCATCCATCCGTAATAACCTGGTTCAATTTGGGCTACTTGTTTGATGGTTTTTCCTTTGTGTTTACCGAAATTGTAAATTGCTTCCCCTTTATCATCAATTGCCAAACGTCCTGCAAAATCTAGTAAATTGTAATTACCAGCTTTTGAAAACTCAGACAAATAGTTTACATCATTTTTAATGTCAGGATATCGCTCAATTTGCGCTTTTAAGACGTCCCACGTTGCTTTTGCATCATAGAGTGCATTGTGTGCGTTTTCGATAGATTTATTGCAGTAGAAGAGATAAGCTGCAGCGAGCGTTCGTTGTTCCATTTTATGAAAAATGTTCTGAACATCAACAAATTTTCTTTTTGAGATATCGAAATCAGATCCAGCGCGCATCAGTTCTTCAGCTAAAACTGGAATATCAAATTTGTTCGAGTTATATCCAGCTAAATCAGCATCACCAATAAATGCAACAATTTCATTTGCCAAATCTTTAAAAGTAGGGGCGTCCTGAATGTCTTTTTCATAAATGCCATGAATTTCACTTACAAGAGCAGGAATTGGCATTTCAGGATTAACACGTTTGCAGTAGTTTTCTTCTGTACCATCTGGTTGAACTTTAATAATGGCAATTTCAACAATTCGATCACTTGTAATATTTGTACCAGTTGTTTCCAAGTCAAATATGGCAAGCGGTCTTTCTAGACTTAAATTCATACAGAAGTTTTTTCCAAATATAATGAAGTAAAAAACAAAAAGTCCGAACAATGCCGGACTTTTCAAATTATGTTGATAATTCTTATTCTGTTTTCAAACCAACGAACTGGTAAGGACGATATTTTTTCGTGTTTCTTCCATCCTTAACGTATTCAGGTCCATCGACAATCGCTGAAACAATTACTACGTTTACGCGGTCTTTGAATTCTGGATTTGATTCAAAGTATGTTTGCAAATCATATTTCATGTTTTCTGCACGAATTTGAGTTAATTTCTCATTCGTTTCATATGTTTTAGTTGGTACATGAGAAGCAGAAGAGTAAACATTGATTGTAATTGATTTACGTCCTTCTTTCAGTTGCGCTTCAACTTGTTTAACAAAATCCTTTAAATCACCTTTTGAAGTCGACAGTTTGTTTTTGTTGTATTCAAAATAATGCATGAATTCAAGATTTTTGTATGCAATAACATCAACAGTGTCCATCTCAGTAACCGTGTCTTTCGGAACCGAAATCGTTCTTGTTGGAACATCTAAGAACAATTCACGATAAATTTCTTGATAAGATTCATCACATTTTGTTGTGAATGACTCTTCGTACATCGAAAGGTTATCTGTTGCATTGAAGTATGCAATTTTATACGTTTTACATGGTTTTAAACCTGTCATGAACAATCCGTCTCTCAAACGTGGATAAATCGTTTTGTTTTTTTCATAATCTTCACAATCGTCACACGTTAATTTTACATTGATTGCGAAATCTTCAGGTAATTGAGAACCATCAGTTGTTTTGATTTTTCCTTTAAAAACAGCAAGATTGTTTACGCCTAGGAAATCATTGTGGATTTCATAAATATCTTTTTCACCTTTTCCGTCTTTTCTAAATGATGTCATATAGCCTCTTAAACCATCAATTGTTGTGGTATAGAAAATATCATCATTCGTTGAGTTGAAAGGATAACCGATGTTTTTCGATTCAGACCAATTGCCATCTTCTAATAAATCGCAAACAAGAATATCGAAACCACCGATACTTTTGTCACCATTCGAAGAGAAGTATAATTTTTTATTATCGACAGATACAAATGGAGCATCTTCATCGTATGCTGTATTTACGCGTGGCCCAAGATTGATTGGATTCGACCATGTGCTATCGTTCTTGCGTTTTGACATGTAAATATCTCTACCACCAAAACCTCCAGGTCTATCCGAAACAAAATACATTCTTGAACGATCTGGAGAAACCATACAATGCGTTTCCCAATATTTCGTATTGACATCATTGTCTTCAACTACTTTAATATCGTTGAATTTGCTTCCGTAAAAATCAGTGAAATAAATATCTCCAGAACCAGTTGAATCTTCGTATAAATAAATTCTTCTTTCGTCTGTACTTACGGCAATTGTTGCTTCATTTCTTTCAGGAGTACAAAATTCAAGACGAATAGGTGTCATCCAAGACGAATCATAATCCATGTAAGAAACATAAACATCTTCAGGGTATTGATTAATTGCAGGATCACGGAAAGATTCTGTTGAACCATTTTCCCAAGGTCTTCTTGATGTAAAATAAAGAGACGAACCGTCTAACGAAATAACTGGTGCATAATCTGGGAATTCACCATTCACTGTTCCACCTATGTTTTTTAGGTAAACATTAACTGGTGCAGCCATCATTTGCTTCGCTTGTTCGCATTGAATTAAACGAAGTTTAGCAACAGGAATTAACTCAGATTTGGTTTTTGAAATAGCTAAGAATTTTTCGTAATTCGCTTTTGCACCGTCAATGTTTTCATTTAAGTGATAACATGTTGCCAAATGAAAATACGCATCAGCCGGGGCACTTTTCTCGCCAGTTCCATACATGTCATAATTTGCATCCACATCTTTTACTGCTTTTTCGAAATAGGGAATAGCTTTTTCATATTCTTTGCGAATCTCAAGCATCAAATAACCCTTACGATAATTGTAATTCGAACTTTCAGGTTTGATCGTTAAAAGTTTGTCTGCCAACATTTCTGCGTGATACAAATATCCTTCTTGCGTCATTCGAGAATTTTCAGTAACTAATTGTTGCTCTGAACCATTCTGAACGATTTCTAATACCTGAGCATCTGTCAGCTGAGCAAAACTAAAAAGTGGTGAAAATAGTAGTATTCCGAGTAAAATTTTAAATCTCATAGTTGGGCGATTTAAATAAATTAAAATATAATTTCTTGTTACTTAACGGTAAAGAAAAAAAATAGTTTCAAAATGTTCACTTAAAGATATGAATGTGGTTTATTAAAGTAAAGGGTTTTTAAAAATAAAATTGAAAATTGATACTAGATTGTATTAAAACTGGAACGAATGTCAAAAAAAAAGTCCGGACTTAAATCCGGACTTTTCATTTATTTCTTAACGATTCTGAATTCAGTTCGTCGATTCATTTGATGTTCTTCTGGAGAGCATGTAGATTCTACATCGCCTTCACATTCACATTTGTTGACCAATTTACTTTCGCCATAACCTTTTCCATAAATTCGAGATGGATTCGTTATACGCGATTTAATGTATTCAGCTGATGCTTTCGCACGTCTACTTGACAAGTCTTCATTGTAAACCGCTGAACCTCTACAATCTGTATGAGAACCAAGCTCAATTTCCATTGTAGGATTGTCATTCATAACTTTTACAATTTTGTCTAAGTCACGTTTAGCATCTTTGCGGATATTCGCTTTGTCAAAGTCAAAGTAAATGTTTTTAATTCCATAAAGACTAGCAAGGTCAGTTCCGATTTCAGATTTATTCAAGTCAATTGCAACTTTGATTTTTTCATCCGTTCCAAGTTTTTGAGTAATATCAAATGTTTGAGTGATGTAATCCTCTTTTGAAACTTTTAATTGAATATCCATTGGTTCACCGAAGAAACGGTTTGATAATGGTTTCACTATAAAGTTACCGTTTGCATCTGCATAAACAGTTTCAACAACTTTATTTGTTCTTAAATCAATAACTTCAACTTTAGAGTTTGGAAGAACTGCTTTTGTTCCTTTGTCAGCAACAATTCCTTCAATAACATAGTTCTTAACAGGAGTAATTGTTTCTTTTTTCGCATTAAGAATTACTTCCTTATTAATTTCTTGGTATTGGTCTGTACATTCTGTTTTAAACTCTTCCTCGTACATGTTTACTTTATCGTTCGCATTAACATATGCTAAAACGTATGTCTTACATGGTTGTAGGTTTGTAATAAATACACCATCTTTCAAACGTGGGTAGATTGTTCTAGCTGATGCTTCATCTGCACAATCCTTA
>JBDKHH010000179.1:0-8882 GCA_039797785.1 Bacteroidota bacterium
TTTTGGCTGAATGCCTCTGAAACTTCTTGCGGGCAAACAAATGGTTGGGGTTCTTGTGTTGGAAATCAAGCATTTTTGGATTTTTCCAGTAATGGAGGAACAACTTGGACTCAGGTAATGACAATGAACACGTCATCAAGCAATAGTGACATGTGTACGAACAATTCCACAAACACCTTATGGTTAGGAGAAGGTAGATGGGGAAGAGTGTGTTTAACAGTTTTTAAAACTGCTACATCACCTGGAAACTTTTATCCAGCAGCAACTTCAACATCTGCGGCATCCGGTATAATGATGAACAGCACATATTTTACAGCAAATTTTAAGTTTAGAATACGTTATTCTCAAACGGCTTCTTGTACATCAGGAATTTCAACTACCAATCCAGGACGCTATTTAGCAATCGACTATCCAGTTGTTACTTCTGGAAATGAAATGATTCCATGTGGTATTTCTTTTGCCAATATGTGTGGTTATGGTGCCGATAACAATGATGATGGTGTTGGGAGTTCAACACTTACAACAACTTCCACTGCATTTGGTTTGGTTAAACGAAGTGTCAACAATGCAGAAAGGGGCGTTGAGATTTTAACTTCCCAAAATTCTGTATTCGCTTCTCAAAATTTAAGTGGTTCAGCATTCGCAACAAACTTTGATCTATGTAATGCTGAAGGTGGTGATAAACAGTGTATTGACTGGAATGCAAACAACAACTTTTATACAACGGTATATGAATGTATTGCTGACTGGGAAGCGCCGTCAGGAAATGGAATTAATGTACAATATTACGAAGGTACGACACCGCAATCAACTGGAATGTCAAAAGTTACAACAGCTGGTAAAACAGCTTTGATTGGTTGGCGTTATTCTGCGAATAGAATTGTGAGTTGTGGTTCAACAACTGATTTAAATCCAGGCTGTAATGGCTATAGCTTTTTATCTGGTGGCTTGCCAACGCAATTCGCTAGAGGGTTCTACTCATTGGCAACTAATAACATCGGACAAGCTTGGAGTTTTTACGGAGCAACAAGTTGTAGTCATTATTTCAACGGTCCATTCTTTTCACCAATTGCTATTCCAGATACAAGTGCAACGGGTGTTGTTTCATGTTCAGGTGGAGATGCATTTTTTACAGGTGATGTGGATTATTGCTTTTCCTCAGCAGGATTTAGTGGTACACCAACTTTAACGATTGTTGGACCAAATGGATTTAATGAAACGATTGCTGCCGGAGCTGTTGGTACAACACCAATTGTAGACGCAGGAAATTATACGATTACAGCTTCAGTGCCATCAAGTCCATCTCAATGTTTGAATTGCGGAAAATCGATTTGTGTTCCAATTTCAGCTGCTCAAATCGGTGGATGTACTTCTTTACCAATCGATTTGTTTAATTTTTATCTAGAAAATCTATCGAATCGCGTTGTCATTAACTGGCAAACATTGAGCGAATATAATACTGCCTATTTTGAAGTTCAAAAATCAACGGATGCAAAAGAATTTGAAACGATTGGCACTGTTCAGGCTGCTGGAAACAGTACAAATTTGTTGACCTACAGTTTTGTTGACGATGAAAAAAATGAAATCGTTTACTATCGTTTGAAACAAGTTGATATTGATGGGAAATATGCCTATTCACAAATCTTGTCTTCTGAAAATGCGACAAAAACACTATTCTATCCAAATCCATCCAACGGAAGTATTAATCTTTCGATTACTAGTGAAAACTCAACAGTTTCAATTGTCAATTCGTTAGGAACAGCCGTTTATCGCGCGCATTATTCTGAAAAAGGAAATTATTTAATTGATTTAAAGGATCAAGCCGATGGCGTATATTGGTTAAAAGTGATTTCGAACGAAGAAAATACAATTGAACAATTGGTTTTATCTGGACATCATTAGGATTGTTTAGGAGTTCCCAATAAATAAATTAGTTCTCCAGGTCCTGATTTCATTCTGCTGATTTCCCAATCGAATGAAGCGCTGTTTTCTAATTGAGAAACTAGTTGTTTTAACTCGTCTTCGGAATATGTGCGCAGTGAAGAAACAATTCCATCCCAAACAGTAAAAATCGGAACAATTGGAATTATATACGTGAATAGAATTCTTCCGAACGAAAACGGACGAATGAATGGAGTTGTAAGAAGAACACTTAGCCACGAAAATGACATTGCTAAAATACTCTTGAAACTTCTTTCTTGTGCTTCTACAATTGCAATTCCAGCTTTTGAATCGATTGCATTTTGCAAAATTGCCTGCGCATCTGTAGGTCGGAAATGATGAAAGGTTAAGAAAAGCGTTCTAAATCCAGTTAATTCTTTTGGAACATTTCTAGCATCAACCGAATGCTCAATAAAAGAAATGTTTTTTGCTTGGTCAACTGTGTATTGAAATGCATCTTTATTCGGATAATAATCGCTCAGTTGTATCTGAATAGATGGCTCTTGTCGCACCAATTCTTCATTTAAGGATAAAAAAGCACCACCACCGCCAGAGCCTAAATCAAGCAATTGCTTACCATTTGTATTTTTTAAACCTTTCAGTAGAACAGGAGCAATCGGAACAAATAGCTTGGTTTTATTCGATAAAAATTGCAAGAAATCTGTTTCATAATTTCGGATTGCTTCGGGAAACCAACGTTGGTCAATGAATTCGAAAAGATGTTTTCTTGGCATTGTTGAGACGTTTTATTAAACACCAAACTGACGAAAATGATGATCCAAATGTTTGTAGAACATTGCATTCCATTCATTCGTGGTTAAATTGCCAAATGAATTTGATTCTTTACCCTCAAAATGTGCTCCTCCCAATGCTTGCGTGCGAGTCAAAAAGTCAAAAAGTCGAACTTTTTCACTTTCAAATTCCTTCGCTGATGCAATTTTAAAAGCTGGAGCGGTCGGACTATTTTCTTTGTAAATTTTATCACTAACGACAATTGGTTTGACAATCAATTTCAAGATAAATCGCTTAAAGGCATTTGGTTTCGGATGCTTCTCAGGTTCATAGATCATTTCATACGTAACATTGCAATGAGCAAGCATTTGTGCAACGTTCATTGTTCCCCATTTAGCCGTTGTTTCAGGAGTTAATGCATTTAATCTGTCAATAACCTCTTCTGTGACTGCTTTATCAAAAATATTTTTCATCGCTTTTTTTATGTGAAGTAAAGATAGGTAATAAAATAAAAAGGTTGTTTTTTGCGTTGTCAAATAAAACAAGGCATGAAAATAAAACTTCTACTACTCATTTTGCTTCTTGCAAAGCAGTTTACTGCTATTTCTCAAGACACCTTGGTTCATTCAGTTTATTTTGATGTAGACAAATTCATATTGAAACCAGATGAAAAAGAAAAATTAGATCTTTTTTTAAAAAATATCGATGCTGCAAATATTCTTTCAATTGAATTGATGGGGCATACAGATAGTGATGGTTCTTTAGAATATAATGAGAAATTGTCTCAAAATCGCGTTAAAACCATTGATAATTATTTTACAGAACTCAATTTAAAAACAACGAGTAAAGTTAAATTCGGTGAGTTAAAACCTGTTGATGATAATGCAAAAGACGAAGGGAAAGCAAAAAATCGTAGGGTAGAAGTCAAAATCATTGTTCAAGAACCGCCGACGATTCAGATTGATGATATTCAAGAGTTGTACAAACAATTGGAACAGAAAAAACAAACGTTTTGCATTGATCCAAATCGCGATACCATCTTGGTTCTTGACCAAGGTACAATAATCTCAATTCAAGCCGGGACTTTTGTGAATCAAAAAGGATGTGTCACGATTTCAGCTAAAGAAGTGTATAAAAAGTCGGATATGCTCTTGGAAAATTTAAGCACCACCTCGAATGGTAAAATGCTTGAATCAGGCGGTATGATTTATCTTGAAGCAACAAATTCTTCTGGTAAACCTGTATCTCCTAAAAAGGAAATGGCCATTTTTCTTCCGACCACGGATTACAAAAACGATATGAAATTGTTTAAAGGAAATCGCGATCCACATCAGGTAATGAATTGGACAGGAATCGATGCACGCATTCTTCCGTTTAACGCTGGAGGAAATTGGAATGCTTGCAACGACTTCTGGGATAATCGAAAATGCGGGCCAAAATGCGGTTTCTTCTGTCGAATCGGAAGAATTGATGATGCGTTCAAAGGAATTGGCAATCAAAACCAAAAAGCGGCAAATAAATGTTTCAGATCTTGTCAAAAATCCATTCGTAGATCTCGTAGAAATACGACGACCAGAAGAAAGGAATTTTTGGATTCATATTTATATTGTGATTCTATTGCCAAGATGATGGACAATTACGGCGTTACGAACTATGAAGATTTGCAGCTTAAAATGAACAAAAAGTTGATGGATAGTTTGGGTTTAACAACACTCTCTGAACTACGTGCAGAGTTTGAGAAGCAACGATTGAGAGCGGTTGAAGATGACATTGTTAAAGGAAAGTCGGATATTCAAACCTTGAGTTATTATTCTTTTCAAACGAAACAAATGGGATGGATCAATTGCGATCGATTTACCAATGAACCTGGAAAAAAGATCAATATGGTTACGTCCGAACTGATAAGATCTGACAAAGATTGCAAATTGGTTTTTGATAGAATTCGCTCAGTGATGTCGCCATCATACACAGACAAAAAGGTCTATCGTTTTGATAATATTCCTGAAAAAGCACCTGTTCATCTAGTTTATATGCGCTATGAAGGTGAAAAAATCTATTTGTCGATTCTAGAAACCAAGGTTCAGGAAAAAGCACCTGAACCTGATTATAAAGAAGTCACGCTGGAAGAATTAAAAGAAGCGTTCAAACAATTTGATAAGCCTTAAGCCATCTTTTGAAGGTGAAACATGTCGCTCGGTGAAATTCCAAATGCGTGAACAGATTTTATTGTTGCAACCAAAATTTGGTAGTCTGTATTCTTGAGAAGATAGGAATTAGCGCCAAGTTGGGCGTACTTTCTTACTACTTCATATTCGTTATTTGAACTCATGATGATGGTTTTTACGAATGGGTAATCATTCTTCAAAATCTTCAATGTTTCCATTCCGTTTAAAATGGGCATATTATTATCTAAAATGAGCACATCCACTTCTGTATATTCCATTTTGTCGAGGAGTTCTTGTCCGTTGCTTGCAACAATTACAAGATCTAAATCTGGCGTAAAAGCGAGAATCATTTTTAACACATCCCGGAACTTTTGATGGTCTTCGGCTAATCCAATTTTTATTCCTTGCATACTTTCGTGTTTTAGGGTTAATGTGAAGGTAAATCAGTTTTCTTCACAGAAATACACGAAATGTTTGCTAGATATTTATTTACGGGTTTCTACGTAAGGTGCCTTACATGATAAGATAGAGAAGGAGATTTTAAAGCATGTATTATTCAAAATTCATTCGGATTTCTGTCATCGTATTGTCCAACGAATCTTCAATTGACAATTGTCCACCGCTTAATTCAACACGTCGACTTAGCTGTCCAATAAATCCTAAATAACTCGAAAGAGGTTTTGCATAATTCTTTTCAAGCAAGGGAATCGAATGGATACGAATAATGGAATGAATATTCGGAGAATCATTTAAAATCAATTCGATTGAATTAATAACTTTTGATAAAATGGCCTTCTCAATAATTGAAACAATCACACGATAAATCGTGATTTCAACATTCTTAGTTCCATGTGTTTTGCGCGTAAAATTGTTAACGTAAACGCAATTGACATTGTATTTCGATTCAATGCGCGCCAAATAATTATTTAAAGAGGAAACAATACCATCATTCATCATTGAGCGAGGCATTAATTCTATCGCCATATTTTTTGTTTCATCAATGGCTGTTTTCAATTGATCACTAATTAAATCCAAGGTAGAAATAATCTCTGGAGCAACATTGCCATTCAATCTAGCTTCAAGCATTTGTGCGCTTAGACGAATAGCAACTAAACGCTGAGCTAAACCTTCATGTAAGTCTTCTGCAAAATTGTCTCGGTCGATTTCCTGTGCAAAAAGCAGTGATTGCATTTCTGCTTGTTGTATATTTTTTTGCTCCGTAATATCTTTTCGTATCGATAAAAATTTTACTGGTTTTTTTGTTTGTTCATCAAGAAAAGGTACAATGGTCGTTTCTACCCAGTAGAGTTCGCCAGATTTGGTTTTGTTTCGAATTTCATCACTCCAAATTGCACCGCTTCCGATGGTTTGCCACATCTTTTTCCAGAAGTCGGGTGTATGAAAGTTAGAATGTACAATTCGCTGATTTTGACCAATTAATTCATCCTTCGAATAGCCGGAAATTTTACAAAATGTATCATTCACATAGGTGATTGTTCCATCGAGATCTGTAATTGATACAATCGCTACAGAATCGAGGGCAGTTTTGTAATCATCTAATTGTCTGAAAGTTTCTTTTAACTGCAGATTTTTAGCTTCTAAATCTTTTTGTGTTGCTTCAATAATCAAACGTTTTCTTCTGAGATTCAGAAAATGCATGATTTGCTTTGCTAAAATTCGAATGATGTCCTTTTCATGGTCATCAAGTGTTCGTGGAATTTTGTCGATTAAGATTAAATTTCCAATAGCAAATCCATTATTAGAAATTAACGGAATCGAAGCGCAAAAACGAGCAGACTCTTCTTGCTGAAGCATCGGATGATCTTTAAAACGCTCATCTGCTTGTAAGTCATAAATTTCGAAGATTTCATTCGGTTGTTCAATGGCCTTGGAACTGATTGAATTTTCTAATGTAATTTCTTGTGCCTGAAAGCCAAAACATGCTTTAAACCAATGCCGATTTCCATCATTAAAAGAAATCAACGCATAAGGAACGGTACATAGTTTAGCTGCTAATGCAACAATATCATCTAGTTCTGGCTCAGGTCCTGTGTCCAATAAATGATAAGTATATAATTCGTTTTGCCGAAGCAAATCAGTTGATAAGTGTTGAGAATCTTTCATGAATATAGCGGTTGCAAGGCAAAAGTTACTAATTTTTCAATTGTAAATCAAGATTTTAATAAATTAATTTATAATCAATCTAAATTAATCTTTTGCTACAACCTTATGCTTTGAAACTTGGTAATTGGGCATTTTGAAGCCAATAATCATCAATGGCTTTGATTGTTTCAATATATTCAACTAAATCAATTGGTTTGCTAATGTAGCAGTTCGCATAATTCTTATACGATAAAAGAACGTCTGCCGGTGCTGTTGAGGTTGACAATACAATTATTGGAATTCGTTTAAACTCAGAAGATTTGCAATAGTTCAATACTTGGTGCCCGTTCATTTTAGGCATATTGATATCAAGTAGAATGAGATCAGGGATTTTATAAGAAGGAATGGAAGCACAATTGTTTAAGTATTCTATGGCTTCACGTCCATTGTGCACATGCACGAGTGTGACATCTTTGTTGACCATTTGAAAAGCTTCTTGAATTAAGAGAACATCGCCCTCATTGTCTTCGACTTGGAGAATTGTATAGGGTTTCATATCTTAGAATTTAGGATTTTTTTGGCAATGTAAAGTAGAAAATAGAACCTTTTCCTTCTTCAGAATCCAACCAGATTCTACCTTTCAAATCGTCAATAATTTTTTTACAAACGGATAGTCCAATACCCGTTCCTGAATATTCAGTTTTATTATGTAATCGTTGAAATAATTGGAACACTTTGGCATGATAACTTGGGTCGATTCCAATACCGTTATCTTTTACAGAAATTAACCATTCTAACGCATGCTCCTGAATTTTGATTTCGATGATTGGCGCCTCAGTGGTAGAATGATACTTCAAACTATTGGAAATCAAATTTTGTAGAACTTGGTAAACAGGTGTTTCGTACGATTCGATGATTGGAAGGTCGTTATAGATAATTTTTGCATGTAAATTTTCAATTCGGTCTTTGTTTAAAGCGAGAATTCCTTCAATCAAATTGTTCATGTTTATTTGATCCAATTCTTCACGAATTCTACCAACCCGTGAAAATTCTAACAAGTCCAAAATGATTTGTCGCATACGTTTTGATCCATCAACTGCGAAATGGATGTATTGCTGAGCCTTCGCATCCAATTGATTTTCGTATTTTTTCTCTAAGAGTGAAAGGAAACTCGTTACCATGCGTAAAGGTTCCTGTAAATCATGGGAGGCAACATACGCAAATTGTTCCAATTCTTCATTGGATTGCTGAAGTTTGATTGCTCTTTCCTCTAAGATTTCATTTAATTTGTTCAGTTCAATCTCATGATTTTTTCGATCCGTAATATCTTGGAAACTTCCCATTAATCGTGCACAAACGCCATTTCGAAATTCTGCTTTACCGATTACACGTACCCATTTTGCATTTCCTTTTGTTGTAACAAGTTCTGCTTCTTCGTCCCAAGGTGTTCCATTTAAAATTGCTCGATTTACAGCACGTTCAATTCGATCTTTGTTTTCTCCTTCTTTAAAAAAAGACATTCCCATTCCAAACTTAGGTATAACATTATCGTCTAGCTCTAATATTTCACGTGTTGTTTGAGAATAATACACTTTTTTGTTTTCCAAAATATTTACTTCCCAACCACCATTCCGAGCAAGTTGGTTTGAAATTTTCAATAGGTCTTCTAATTCTTTCTTATCGGTAATATCTTTTGCAACTGAATAAACAAATCCTGTATCAATATTGGGTTTAATGGTCCACGAAAGCCAGATGATTCGTCCATCTTTGGTGATGTAACGGTTTTCAAAATGTTGAGTAGTTGCATTGTTACTCAAATCCACCGTTTCTTTTGTAGTAACATTGATGTCGTCTGGATGCAAGAAAGCTGTGTAAGGTTTGCTTAGAAGCTCTTCTTCAGTATAACCTAACAAGTCACACATCTTAGGATTTATTTTTTTG
>JBDKHH010000180.1:0-3724 GCA_039797785.1 Bacteroidota bacterium
TCATCGCCTGGTCGATCGGCAAATACAACTGGAATATGTGTTTCGTGTAAAATTGGAATCAATTCATTAATATGGTTAGCTGGAGAGATAATCATTCCATCAATTGAACGCTGGATTAATTCACGCATCAACGTTTTTTCCAGCTCCTTGTCTTCATTGGTATTTACAATAAATGTATTGTATCCTTTCGCATAAAGATTTTCTTGAACCGTTTTGCACAATTCAGCATAAAAAGGATTCGAAATATCGGCTAAAACGAGTCCAATTGTTTTTGTAGAACCTTGACGCAAACTTTTGGCAAAAAAATTAGGTACATAGGCTAATTCCTTCGCTTTTTCTTTGATTAAACGCTGTTTCTCTTTGCTAATATTGAATTCATCCCCTTTGTCGTTCAAAACAAATGAAACCGTTGCTTTTGATACACCAATACTCTTGGCAATATCTTCCAAAGAAGTTCTTTTCTCTTTCATCGATAGCTAAATTAAGCTGTACTAGTTTTTTGGTAACAAAGCTACCATTGCCTTGTATTCCGTCTTAAAATCCTTAGAGCCTGTACAACCAAGAGTTGTTTTAGAATTCTTAAAATGTTCAATTCTATTTCCTGGATCAGGATGTGTACTTAAAAATTCTGGTTGTCTAGCTCCACCCAAAGCTTGAATTTTTTCAAAGAATCCAGCTCCACCTGCAGCGTTGTATTCTGTTGGGCAAAGGTACATCACTGAGCGTTCATCCGCCTCTGTTTCATGATTTCGTGAGAACTTCAATCCAACCAAAGCCGCTGTAACTTGTTTGATAGCATCACGATTTCCTAAGATTACATCTTGAAGCATTTGTACACCAAACATGGTTGTCATTTGACGAGTTGAGTGTCGCATATCTGCATGGCCAATTTCATGACCTAAAACTCCTGCTAATTGATCTTCCGAATCCAAAAATTTCAGGATTCCTGTATACACATAGATGTATCCTCCTGGAGTACAAAATGCATTCAAGGTACTATCATCATGGATGATGCGCAGTCTCCATTGAAAATCATTTTTTAAATCAACTTTTCCTGAGTTTAAAATATTGTCTCGAACTTTGTATAAATAGGCATATACTTGTTTGTATTGCACTGAATCTAATAATGGATATTCTCTTGAATTACTATCAATTTCATGCGCAACTTGAGCCCCTAAAGCTTTGTCTTGTTGGATTGTGAAAAGGTTGAATCCTTTTCCTTTATTTTTCTCATTTAATACTCCACATGCCGTGAAAAATGCAAAAAAAGCTACAACTAAGGATAGTTTAAAATAAATTGGTTTCATGATGAATAAAAGAATCTGGTTTATCCAATTGGATAATAAAAATTAATTAAAAATGTAATCATAACTGCTAAAGACCAACCCGCATACACTTCAGTCGGCGTGTGCTTTCTTAGAAATAATCGTGCCATAATTGTTAATCCAGAAGCTAAAATCACAAATAGAATTGTCCAGAATTGAAATTCAGCTTGTTCAATTGAATAGGCAAAAATGAATCCTGATAAAATACCTGCACCACCAGCGTGCAAACTGATTTTAATCCAACGATTAATTAGTGTAAAACTAGCCGTCACAAATACACCAGCTAAAGGAAGTGCATAAACATATTTTGGTAAAATATTGTTGTGCGCTTTTACTAAAAACAAAAAGTATAACAAAAGACAATAGGCCAACATAATGAGCATCGGAATCAATCGTTCGCGCTTACTTTCCATGTCAATTGTTGTAATGACATTCAATGCACGTAAAATCACAAACGATAAACCTGGAGCAACCGTGCTAAACACAAAAAACATAAAAAGTACGACCCATTTGTTTTGATCAATCATCAAGTACAACGAATCATTATCGACCAGCGATTGCGGGCTTGAAGGAACATACATTGCAATCAACAAACCAAACAATGGCATGAAAAGAGGCAGAAATATCCAAGAGAGTAAATGCGATAGTACTTTCATAATTCTTTTCGTAAGCGAGCAACAGGAATATTTAATTGTTCACGGTATTTTGCAACTGTTCTTCTCGCAATGTTATAGCCTTTCTCTTTCAAGAGATCCATCAACTTTTCGTCCGTTAATGGTTTTTTCTTTTGTTCACCTTCAATTGCTTCAGAAAGAATTTTCTTCACTTCACGTGTAGAAACTTCTTCTCCACTATCTGTTGAAAGTGATTCTGAGAAAAAGTACTTCAAGGCAAAAATACCATAACCCGTTTGTACATATTTACTATTTGCCACACGTGAAATTGTTGAAATATCAAGTCCAACGATTTCGGCAATATCTTTAAGAATCATCGGACGCAAATTCGTTTCATCACCAGTTAAGAAATATTCTCTTTGGTAATTCATGATCGCATCCATTGTGAAAAGCAGTGTGTTTTGACGTTGTTTAATGGCATCAATAAACCATTTCGCTCCATCCAATTTTTGTTTTACAAACATCAAGGCATCTTTATCAGACTTTGAAGTTTTTGCTCCTTCAGCGTAAGTACGAAGCATCATTTCATATTCACGACTCACTTTTAAATCTGGAGCATTGCGCCCATTCAACGTTAATTCCAATCGACCTTCAAACTCAGTGATCATAAAATCAGGAATTATCTGCTGATAGTTCTTCGCTGATTCAATCATCGAACCGCCTGGTTTTGGATTCAGTTTTAAAATTTCATCGATGGCATCTTTCAAATCCTCATCTTCAATTTCAAGTTTCTTTGCAATTTTATCGTAATGCTTGCGCGTAAATTCTTCAAAAAACTCTTCAAGAATAATTTTAGCTGTATAACGCGTGATGTCTCCATCTTGTTTTCTTCTGATCTGAATCAACAAACATTCTTGTAAATCGCGCGCACCAACACCAGCCGGATCTAATTCTTGGATGATCATTAAAACCTCTTCAACTTCTTTTTCATCAGTCATTACGTTGGCAGAAAAAGCTAAATCGTCAACAATTGCTTCAGTTTCGCGATTCAAATAACCTGATTCATCCAAATTACCAATCAGCGTATCAGCAATGGTAAATTGATGGTCATCCAAATACAACAAGTGTAATTGTTCTGTTAATTTTTCTTGAAATGATTGTTCACCAGACAAAGGAATTACACGTTCTTCATCGTCTTTGCTATGATTGTTCGCTTTGGTTTTATAATCCGAACCTTCTTCGTCTATATAATCTGAAATATCGAAATCTTGATCATCATTGTCTGAATCGTAATCATCATCAAAATCATCGTTATTGTCGTATTCATCTTCATTTGCTTCAGCACCTTCTTCCAACGCAGGATTTTCTTCAATCTCCTGTTTAATGCGCTGATCCAATTCCATCGTTGGCACTTGCAACAACTTCATCAATTGAATTTGCTGAGGTGATAAACGTTGTTCTAGTTTTTGCGCTAAATGTTGTTTTAATGCCATTTAATGAATATTAGAATTAGTCGAATCTATTCGTTATTAAAAATACTAAAATTTTCTGAAAATTTTAACATTTCACTTAAAACTCAGCATTTTGTGGTGTGCGAGGGAAAGGAATAACGTCGCGAATATTCGACATACCAGTAACAAACATTACCATACGCTCAAAGCCTAAACCAAAGCCAGCGTGCGGAACTGATCCAAATTTACGTGTATCTAAATACCACCATAATTCTTCTTCAGCGATGTGAAAATCTGCACATTTTTTACGTAAAATGTCCAAACGTTCTTCACG
>JBDKHH010000181.1:0-5531 GCA_039797785.1 Bacteroidota bacterium
TTTTTTTCGTTTTGACTGAAAAGAGAAGTTGAAGCAGTTAAGCTCAAAAGAATGAGTAGTAGAGTGGTTATTTTCACAATGTTTGCGTTAAATCTGAATGCTAAAATACAAAAATAACAAGCAAAAAAAAAGGAGATTTCGTAAAACCTCCTTTGTCTATAATTTATTAAAAATTATTTCTTCTTACACGTGCTAATTCCAAATGGAGCGTATAATGGACAAAAGCTAATCAAACTTGTTAAAACGAAGATTCCGGCTAAGGCCAATAATACAATTCCTAATGTTCCTGGAATTACTTTTGTGAAATATAAAACTGCTATAATTGCTGCGATTATTACACGAATAACTCTGTCAGCACCACCCATATTTTTTTTCATGACGATTTGTTTTTTGTTTCAACAAACCTACAATGTTCGTTATCTAAAAACAGTGACAAAAGTCACCACTACAAAAATTCTATGGAATTTGTGTGTTGTTTTATTTTTCCTTCGGTCTCCAAACGCTTTAAAATTCGGGAAACAACCTCACGTGCTGTACCTAATTCAGATGCTATTTGGCGGTGAGAAATTTTAATAGGATTTTGTTTGGTAACACGGATTCGCTCTTCGAGAAAGGTGAAAATGCGTTTATCTAGAGAATCAAAAAGTATGTGATTAATAGTGTCAAGCAATTCACTGTAACGCGAGTTGTATTGCATGAAAAACAGTGTATTGATATCAGGATATTGCTTAATCCACTTCACAACGTTTTCCACTGGAAGCAAAATGGCACGTGTTTCTTCTTCCGTTATTGCAAATACTTTACTAGGTTCGTCTTTTAGGCAAGATGAGAAGGACATAACGCAACTTTCCTTAGGTTCAATGTAATACAGCAATAAATCTTTATCATCGTATTTTGAGAAAACCTTGATCAATCCTTCCAATACCAATGGAATCACTTTGACATATTGACCTTCTTTTAAAATCAATTGATTGGCTGGAATGGTTTGCACCGTCGCCTGATCAATAATTTCTTTTATCAATTCTTTATTTAGCAAAGGAAAAGCAGCACGAATGCTCAATTCAGTAGATCCATCCATGGTTTTCAACTATTGTTCAGAATATACTTTTTCTAAGGTCTGTAAAAATGCCTCGACAGGTTGAGCGCCAGAAATGGCATATTTTCGATCAAAAACGAAAAAAGGAACACCTTGAACACCGATATTTTGTGCCTCCTGAATGTCTTGGGTCATTTCATAGGCAAATGCATCACTTTCGAGAATCGTTTTTAACTCTTGTGATTCTAAGCCTATTGAAGTACCAATTTCAACTAGATCGTTCAAATCAGCCATGTTTTTTCCATCCGTAAAATAGGCTTTGAACAGTGCCTCTTCGGCTTGATCACCCAATTCTTTTGTTTTTGCGAATTGTATTAAACGATGTGCATCTTTTGAATTCCCAACAACAGCGATATCGAAATTATAGTCCAAACCAGCATTTTTTGCCATCTGAATGACGTTTTCATGCATTGCCTTGGATTGCTCGAGTGACATTCCTTTTTTATCAGCCAAGTATTGGTAAACATCTACACGTTCATCCATTTTAGGAATGGTCGGATCAAGTTGAAAACTCTTCCATTCAATTTGCACATTTTCTGCATGTGAAAATTGTTTTAATGCTGATTCAAAGTGGCGTTTACCGATGTAACAAAAGGGACACATGATGTCCGACCATATTTCAATTTTCATTGGTTATTGCTTATTGAAATGAATCGACGATGAACCTTCTTTTAGTTCGAATTGTCCATTTGGTGCTTCATATAAATCATAAGTTTTACTGCCATTACAATTGACATTGATTTTCTTAGATGATGCATCAAAAGACCATGTACCCGTGCTTTTTACGCCATTGACAACTTCAGTATAACTACCATCCGAATTGAATTGAACAAAATCATTTGCCTTAATTGTACTCGTTGATTTATTTTTAGTAAGCGACGTGATGGTTAATGGTTTATCGTAAGAGCCATTCAACATGCAATTGTCGTCTTTTCCACCATATTCTTTTTTAGGTGGTTTTTGTGCCGCTTTTGTGCCTTGTGCGTAAGAAGTAGCAAAACAAAATGTTATGAATACGAATAAAATAGAAAGTGCTTTCATGTGATTAGTTTTCACGAAGATATGAAAATTACTCTTCGAATTTTTGCCATTTAAATTTTAAGAGAGTTGGTACACCTAATTCTCCTTCATTTGTGATAATTAAGTCACCGTTTTCAAGGAAGGTGATTCCTTCAGGTTTATTAAATAATTTATCATCTAATTTAACAAAAGACATGATTTTTCCTGTTTTATCAAACACAGCCATCGTTTTGTCAATTGCCGATATAATGTAGATTTCATCCGTTTTTGGGTGAACAGCGATGGAAGAAGGCATAAATTTTAAAGCACTAATTGAATCGTTACTGTTTCTTTGAATTCTTTGCGGAAGTTGTAAATTATTGACATTTGCAAAGGCCTCAATTTCAGAAACGTTTATAACAAATAATGGTGTTTCGTTCAATTGTTTTGTGGTTAAATCAATCGCGTAAATTGCTCGGTAATCTTTTAATTCAGGACCTTTCCCAAGTTTACTTTTCGGAGCAATTAGTAATCGATTGTCGCGCTCATCAAAGCACAAACCTTCATTGTCGAGGGTTGGAATAGCTAATTTTGTTTCAATGATTGAAGTAGAATCCCATGGTGAACTAAGCTCAATCAACGTGGCGTCACTTCTAAGAATATAATACGTACTGTCAACCCGCGTTAATCCTTCATAATCGCCGTCTTTTGCGAAATTGTATTGTTGAATAATTGAATCGTTTTCTAAATTGTAAATGAACAAAATCCCATTTTCATCCTGAACACAGGCAATTTCATTGTTGGATTGATCGGTAAGTCCTGATATTTCTCTTAATTCAAACGGTAAATTCAAAATAAAGTCTGGCTTCTTGAAATTGAACCAACCATTTTCTTTGTGAAAAATAGACTGTAAAAATTGAAAATGAGTGACACCAGCCTCTTGCAAACGTTTAACCGTTATGAAAGAAAGCGCAACAATAACAAACGAAAAATAGACTTGTCTTGACATGTTTTTAGCTAGGCAAATATACCAAGGAATTTGTTTTTTAGATAACTTTCATCTTTTTTTTTCATCTTTGGAATTCACTAGAGTTTAATGACGATTTAAAATGAGCTATTGTACGTATTGTGCAGATAAAACAGAAGATAATATCCACAAGAATTATCATGATTGGCACTATGGATTTCCAATTGAAAATGATGATGAATTGTTTGGAAGATTAATTTTGGAAATAAACCAAGCAGGTTTGTCTTGGGAAACGATTTTAAAAAAACAAGAAAATTTTAAACAGGCGTATGCTCAGTTTTCAATCGATAAAATTGCAAATTTCACAGATGTTGAAAGAAGTACCTTGCTTGAAAATCCTGGTATTATTCGCAATCGATTGAAAGTGGATGCAGCAATTCACAATGCTCAACAAATAGTACAGTTAAAAGCGGAATTTGGTTCCTTTAGACAATGGTTGGACCATCATCATCCAAAAACACGCGAAGAATGGACTAAATTGTTCAAAAAGACGTTTAAATTTGTAGGAGGCGAAATTGTCAATGAATTTTTGATGAGTACGGGCTACCTAAAAGGAGCACATGATGAAAATTGTATTATTTTTGATGTAGTTGCGAAAAAGCAACCCAAATGGATGGAGTTATGAAAAATATTGGTTTAGTATTGGCATTATTGATCTTAGGAAACTACTCAAATGCCCAATTTGGATTATCTGGTGGCGTTAGTATGTTAAAAGGATTTGGGATTCCGCAGCCGTTTATTGGCTTTCACATAGGTGGTGAATTACCGCGCGATGATCAAAACTCGTTATACGGACGAATTTCATTTTATGCCAAACAAACAGAGACAATAAGTAGTACTACTTTATTGACAGCAAACGATTTTCTTACGAATCCATATACTATTAACGTTGCGTATAAAAGTTCGATGAATTATACAGTCTTGGAAGGTGGAAACCGTTTTTACATTGGCGATGGATATGATTCTGGATTTGGAGCGTATGGTGGTGGAAACTTTATGATTATCTTTAATTCTGTTAAACGAAATTATGAAGATTACGATGAAACAAAATACTCACTGCCTGTAAATGAACTACCTAGAGGTTCCATTTTTAGTTTTGCTTTTGGTTTAAATGGTGGCGTTAAACATACGTTTGCTGGAGTTGGAACCTTATATGGTGACGCAGGTTTTGGATATGTTTTAATTGGAAAACCAAGTAATACTACTGCTCAAACTACAAATTTATACAGCAACTTGTTGTTTACATTTAGTATCGGATTTAGAAAGGAATTCTATTAAATATCTTAGAGTAAATTCATTCAATTGAATGTTTTAGAAAAACAACCATTTTCTATCCTTCACTTCGTTTAATTCAGCTAGTATTTCTGAAAAATTTGAAGGTCGCTGGTTCATTGCTGCTTTCAAGTGCATCTTACGTTCTTCAGAATTTAGTTGATTTGGTGGCAAGTTAAAGGCGTGTTTTGCGCTTAGTTTTTTCACAAGATTGAACATTCCTTTTGACATATGATCAGGTTCTGGAAGAGGATGATTCATTTGTAAATTCGTATAAATACTTGGATTGGGATGCATAAATGGAAGTTTGTTTTCATATAAGCGCCAGATAATAATGCCAAGTGAATAAAAATCCGTTCGATCATCAATTAGTTCCAATTCATTTAATAGTAATTCAGGAGCAGCATATCCCAAAGGAAAGAGAATAGATCTTTGCTCTTTTGCTGGATAACGAATCGCCATACCAAAATCGATTAAGGCCACAAACAACTCAATTTCATTTTGACGAACAATTATGTTGCTTGGTTTCAGATCACAATGGGCAATTGATTGCTCTTTTAAGTGGTGAAAAAGCGGAGCCAATTGATTGAAGATTGATTTTAAGGTAGTTAATCGGTCTTTGTTTCGAATTTCTTTCCAAAAAATATCCAATGGAACGCCTTCGAAGTATTCTTTTAGTAGAATGAGCTCTGTTTCATCTTCATGAAAGAAAAGAGTTTTTGGTAAGCCTTTCATTTCGAAATCAAATGAAGCTTCAGATCTTAATCGCTCTATAATTGTTTCTTTGACAGAATCCTTCGTGAGATGTTTTAAAACTGCCTTGATTCCACTTTCTGTATGTTCAACCAAATAGACTTTCCCAAACTTTCGATTTTTTTGAGAACCGAGTTCATGAAGTATGCGGTATTTCGATAATCCTTCCATCTTTTAGGTAAAATTAAAAGAATCCTTTAAATAGTTAGATCTAAGTTTCTATTTCAGGAAAAACCTTTATTTTTCGGGAATGAAACGTGCCAAATTAATAGCAGATAGTGGAGGAACCAAAACTGATTGGGTTTTAATTGACGAATTGAATAACTGTCACTATTTCACGACCGATTCTTACCATCCAATTCATGTGACGCATGAGTGGATTCA
>JBDKHH010000182.1:0-14320 GCA_039797785.1 Bacteroidota bacterium
ACCATACGCTTCTGCTCCCGGACCAAATAACTCAAAATGGTTATCCTTCTTTTTCAAGGCAAAATCCTTTTCATTGTAAAGCATCCAAATTCGCACATTGTCTTGCGCTGGAATCGAATAATTTCGACGTTGAAAATTAACCCAACTTTCAATTCCAGTAGTTGCAGGAGCAATTAAACAAACATTTACACGCGATTGTGACAGGCATGGGATACCATTTCCCTTCAAATCATACAAACACGATTGGAGTACTTTAGCAGCTAAAGAATGTCCAACAAAATTGACTTGAGCATAATTAACCGTGTTCAACAATCTTTTTAAACTCACTCCGATGGTATCCGCGCGGTGATACGCTCGTTCAAATCCTTCAAACATTTCGCGATTCTTTTCACCATCCATTGAATAACAGCAATCATAAGAAGCATCCCAATATATCTTTATGGTTGGATGTTTAATACCAAGACCTGTAGTTAATTTTTGCTCTAAATTGGCAAATGCCTCAATTGAAGTTACGTCATGTTCGTTCGGAACAAAGGATTTTCGGTAACCATGCACCAAAACATTTAAGGTGTTCGTTTCCGTTTTCATGGATTGAATTTTACGAATCGCTTGCGCCAGCAAAGTATCTTCCAATTGCTGTACAGAGATTTGATTTACAACTTGAACAGGACAATTGTGTTTTTTAGCAATGTCCAAAAACTCAGCAGGATGATCATTGTACCACAAATGAAGACAAGCTTTGCTTTGAAACAAACTTTCATTCGAAATAAAATAATCAGGATAAATAGAACCTTCTTGATCCAAGAAAACAGCATCTGAGTTCATATCGGCAGAACGCTCACCATAAACAACATTATCCTGCGAGAAAACAGTTGGTGGTATTAAACAACTAATCCATGCCAGCAAGACAATCACACTTTGTTTAATCATTGTTTTCATTTTCAGTAATATTCTTTAATTGAAATTTTCCAGCAAGCAAATCTCCAATTGTTTTAACTAGCACAAATACACAAGCAAAGGCAATCACACCAGAATGATTTCCTAGCTTTTCGCTGAAAAATTGACAAGCAAACACTCCCAATACAATTACAATATGAATCACAAAAATTCGGCTATCCAGTAAAGGATGAAAATCTGTTGGACTTGTAGTTTCTCGTTGATTTTTGATGAAATAATAATAAATCAATTCTATGAATTTAATGACGAAGAAAACCATAATTGTCAATCTAAATGTAGGTTGCAACAGCATCAAATACTTGATGAAATTCACACCTTCTTGCTTGTCAGAAATTTGAAAGCCGACAAAAACAATCATGAAAAGCATGTAAAACAAAAGAATAAAGATGCTTACGATTAAAAAACGAATTGCTTTTCCTACAAATGGTCCTTTTTCTAAACTCTTTTTAGCGAACAGTATACGAATGGCATTTAAAAAACTTAATCCTAAGGTTTCTAGCCAAAACGCATACAAAAGCGCAAATACACTCCAATCATAAAAAATAACTCCGAGCAAGGGCACGACATTCATTACGACTTGCAACATTTTATTATTCCCTAATGGAATTACCGGTATGTTTTCCATAGTACAATTCTACAAAATAGTAAACAAATGAAGGATACAAATAGAAGAAAATGTTTCAATTCTTTAGCTACCTTTGTGGCAAAATTGAAACATGAGCGAAAACAAAACGAACATCAGCGAATTAGGAGAATTTGGACTTATCGACCATTTAACGTCAAAATTTGAATTGAAAAACCGCAATTCATTGCTTGGTGTTGGTGATGACGCTGCTGTGATTGACGTATCGGAAGAAGAAGCAATGCTTGTTTCAACTGACTTGTTGGTGGAAGGTATACATTTCAATTTGATGTACATGCCATTGAAACACTTGGGATATAAAGCTGTAGCAGTCAATGTTTCAGATATTTGTGCCATGAATGGAACGGCAGAACAGATTACTGTTTCGTTGGCGGTTTCAAGTCGTTTTCCTTTAGAAGCTTTAGAAGAATTGTATGAAGGAATTCACCTAGCATGTGCGTTTTACAATGTTGATTTAATCGGTGGAGACACAACGTCATCTGTTTCTGGCTTAGCCATCAATATTACCGTAATGGGACGCGCAAAGAAAAGTGAAATCACGTATCGTTCTGGTGCGAAAGAATTTGATTTATTAGTAGTTACGGGTGATTTGGGTGCCGCTTATGTGGGCTTACAAGTCTTAGAACGTGAAAAGGAAGTGTTTAAAGCAAATCCTGCAATTCAACCTGACTTGGATGGCCATGATTACATCATCGAGCGCCAATTAAAGCCAGAAGCACGAAAAGACATTATCGGTTTCTTAAAAGAATTGGATGTTGTTCCAACTTCGATGATTGATATTTCTGACGGTTTAGCTTCGGAAATATTACATATTTGTAAATCAAGTAAAGTTGGTTGTCATGTCTACGATGAAAAAATTCCAATTGATGCAAAAACATCGATGACGGCAATTGATTTCAATTTAGATCCTGGAACTTGTGCGTTGAACGGTGGTGAAGATTATGAATTGTTGTTCACTATCAAACAAGATGATTTTGACAAAATCAAAGGAAATCCACACATGACGGTAATTGGACATATTACCAATGAGCAAGATGGTGTATATTTTATCGATAAAAACGGATCTGCAATTACGTTAAGAGCACAAGGTTGGAATCACTTTGATTAATTTGCGTGTTTCAAGCGCAACAATTCTTTGCGTTTTATCAAATCAACAAATGCTTGTTTTTTGAATTTTGATTCGGCCCATGATCTGAAATCAAAATATTCAAGTGCCACACCTTCAAAAGCATCGTCTTTGATGGCTGAAAGCTCTTTGAACAATTCTTCCCATAAGACTTCAGCATCGAGTTCATTTGAACATTTTATGCGCTTAGAAACGAAATGAAGGAAAACTTTTTCAAACGAATACAAGCGATTTTTCGACTTCAAGAATCGTTGTGTGTTTTTTAAGGCATACGGTAGTAACTGTTCATGTTTCATATCTAAATGGATTAACAAATCCAACAAATGACTAAACGATAAAATATCTTCGCTTTCATCCAAATTCGAATCATTCAAGATACTATTGATCATTTTTAATGCACCTGAAAAATTACCCAATCCCAATTGAACAGTTGCCATTTTGAACACAATAAACGCCTTTCTAACGGATGAAATTTTATCACCAAATTTTATCAAGCCATTTTCAATGACTGGAAAAAGTAGCTCGGCTTTTTTAAAATCTCCATTATTCGTGAGTAAACTCAATTCAATGGAATATGTGCTCGCAAATAATTTAATAACCATGTCCTCGTTCATAACCGAAGCAAACTTGGAAGGAATAGATTTGAGGACAAGCAACAATCGTTTTGACTCATTGATTAAACCAAGCTTTTCTGAAACGTAAATGCCATTCGTCAAAAGCGAAAAGTAGGTATTCAAATTTTGTTCAATTGCTACATCATTCTTTTCAAAATTTTCTAAGTTCAATTTTATATGAGAGAAGCTATTCAAAAGGTTACCTATTGAAAAGTAATACGCACTAAAAATATGGTGGTATAAATAATAATTATCAAAAACTTCTTCAGAAACAATTAAATTTTGCGGTAATTGAGCAATAATCGTATCAAATGCCTCACTTTCTTCTTGATTTCTTGCTTTACCTTTTCGCGATAAATGAACGAATAAATCACTTTTCACCTTCCAAAGCAAATTGTAACAATTCACATTTTCAATTATCGCAGCATCTGTTTTCGCAATTGCCTCAAAATCCTCATGGGAATAATTTGAATAGGCATTGTTCTCAACTAGACGTTTGTTTTTGCGGGAGATTTCGGCAAGTAAGGTAAATCGATTGTGTTTTTCAGCAAGTTTCTCTGCGCTTTTTAATACGCGTGAACATTGATCGTACAAAGACTTATTAAAAAGGATATCTGCACTGTGCATCATTTTAAAGAGTTGTGCATCAACAGAATTTGTGGCATGAAAAGCATCGAGGGCATTCAAGACATGATCATACAAGCGTTTTTTCGTAATTGAAAACCGATGTAGAAAAGGTTCATTTTTAAATTCAAGGAAGATCGCCTCTTCATCATACTTCGTTTGCTTATCTATAAAATCAAACAATTTAACATAGTTATTTTCGTCACCAATTGTATGACGTGAAGACAGGAGTTTAAAATACCTTTTTTCTGATTTAGAAAGAGATTTTATCAGCTCAAAAAGCGCTTCTTTTACCTTCGTAGACATGTATAAATAGTTTAATGTAGATTAGTTTAAAACTAAGATATCAAAAGGATTCTATAAGAAATTAACAATTATTTGAAGTGTATAAATAATTGAGTAAAGTGTAAAGTTTAGGCAAAAAAAAGTCCCGCTATTGCGGGACTAACAATGTGTATTTATTGTATTAATGTTTTCTTCTTGAATTTTCGTCCTTGTCGCTATTTGGATCTGTAATCGCTCCATCAGTAGTAATTACACCACCATCTCCAGAAGTTTCATCTGTTGATGAAGCATCACCTGGACCTGCAGATTTCCATACTGGCAAAGCCGTTGTTTCACCCGTTCCAGATGAATTAGGCTTGATGTTTTGTTTAGAACAAGACACAGTAAACAACCCTGCTCCAACCATCGCTATGTAAATAACTTTTTTCATCTCTGTACCTTTAGTCTAACAAACTTATGACATTAAAACTAATTATCCAAATTTTCTATCTGAAATTTGAGTGTAACGCGTGTTCCATTGATTAAACTGTCATTTTTTGCTATTTGAACGGGGCCAATTAACTCGAAATTTCGATTTGAAAGTTTTTTCAGCAATTCAATTCGCTTGGTTGTAATCTCCATTCCTTGAGAACGATGATCACCGTCATAATTCGATTTACTTTGAATACTGTTGTCAATTCCTACACCATTGTCTTCAATATCGATTGTAAGCATATCTCCTTTCAAAGAAATGTGCACGGTGATTAATCCTTTTTTTGATTCATCGGGTAAAATTCCGTGAATAATACTGTTCTCAATAAACGGTTGCAGCATCATCGCTGGGATAATAACAGATTCTGTATCAATTGATTCGTCACAAATAATTTTATAATCAAAACGATCTTTGAATCGCATAGCTTCCAACGACATGTATAATTCCAATCGTTCCAATTCTTGGCTAAGCGGAACCAAATTTCCATCATCAGAGGAATCCAAATTTTTACGGATCAACTTCGCGAAATTCGTTAAAAACTTATTGGCTGCCAATCGATCTTGGGTATTGATAAAATACTGAATTGAATTCAAGGAATTAAAGATAAAATGGCGATTCATACTCGCATTGAGCGATTTTTGTTCCAATGCCAATAAACGTGATTTGAATTCCAATTTCTCTTTATCGTTTTTCTCGCGCTCGCGTTTTAATCGGAATTTGAAAATTCGCAACACGATAATTCCGAGCAGTATAATTATCATACCAATAAACCACCATGTTTTATAAAACGCTTGTTTAATGGTGAAGGCAAATTTAATTTCTTTCGAAACAGCACCTCTCGAATCAATACAACGTGCATGGAGCAAATAATTCCCAGCAGATAAACCGCTAAACGTAATTGTTGTATTTGAGTTGATTGGTGACCAACCTTCATCTTGACCTTCTAAGAAAAATTGAAACTTCATGCCAGGATAATTGGCTAAAGAAATCCCATCCATTTCAAAAGTTAGATTGTTCTTTGTGTACGGCAATCTCAAATTTATTGGCCAACCATTCGACGATAACCCCTCGGAATATTTACTAAAATCAATTGACTGATAGTTGATCAAGATATTCTTCATGACCAAATCTGGGGAAGAAAATCGATCTCCATGCTCGTCTGAACGAAAACAAACCAGTCCGGAAGCTGTACCAAACCACAATTGACCTTTTCGATCAAAAAAGCTTGAGTTCATGTTTGTTTCAAGATTTACAACTCCTTCAGCAATTCCGTAGTTGACAATTTTCTTTTTCGATTTTTCCAAATCTGACAGAACAAACAAGCCATTCAGTGTTCCTACAACTAATTTTCCGTTTTTAAAATTCAGAAAGGAAACAATATTTGAGGAAGGCGTGCTTGATAAACTAAATTGAACAAATTTATTTTTTTCAAAATAGAACAAGCCTTCTTCGGTTCCAATCCACAACTTACCTAAATGATCTTTTTCTAAGGAGAAAATAGGTTTATCAAAGGTTCCAACTGGTTCCAACCGATTCCCTTCAATTTTAAACAAACCACGATCTGATGCACAATAAATCGTACCATTTACGTCACAAAAATCACGAATTGTTGCCAACTCATTCATTTTTAACATCTTCATTCGCCCATTGGCATACAGCGAAACACCATCGCTTCCTCCGATATAAAAACGAGAACTTGAAACCCGATGCAGAGCTGTAATTTTATCTCCCGGCAAACCATCTTCGGTATAAAACACCTTGGCAACCTTATAGTTTTTTATCGCAACAAGTCCTGAACCAGTTCCAAACCAATTGAAACCGTCAACATTTAACATTGCTGACCAGACCGTGCTATTATTATCTAAATTTATTTGTACAACCGTTTTATCCTTTTTTTGGACCATCAAACCTTTATCATAGGTTCCAATCCAATAATTCCCGTTAAAATCTTGATCGATTGAAAGAATTAAATCTGAACTCAATCCGGTGGATTCATTGTAATAAACAAATTGCTCTCCTGGAAATCTTAACAAACCCTTACCTTCACTTCCCAACCAAATATCACCATGCTGATCTTCAAAAACTGAACGAATACTTTCCATTGGAAGCCCATTCATGTGGTTAAGATGTAGATTAATTTTCCCTTCTTTCAAACGGAATACACCATCACTTGAGGTTACCCACAAAGATCCTTTTCGATCAACCATACAACCTCTCAAAGTGAGCAAAGTATCGATCCCAGCAATACGTTTTAATGATTGATTTGAAATAGAATATTGAAGAAGTCCTTCCTTAAACGTTGTGATGAAAAAACTGTTATTATACTTGGTTATTCCTGAAACGTTGTAAAGGTCAAGTTTTTTAACACGTTGAAACGATTTCAAATCACTCGTTTTTATCAAACCTCCACGCGTTCCTAGATACAATGTGTTATTGTCCACATACAAATCACGAATTCGCAAATCGTCTTCGTTCGTGATGGTTAAATTGGTTGACTTAGCACTTCCAACACTTAGCGAATTTTTCCCTGCAGAAGATATTGGAACTAGTTTATTGGTAACCAATTCAAACAAACCACCTCCGTTCGTTGAAACAATGATTTTTCCTTTAAATTTTACTATTTCGGAAACCGAAGTTGTTTTGTTCTCTTTCCCTAAACTCCATTTTACAATTTTCCCATTTACAATTTTCGAAATACCGCCTTCATGTCCAACCCAAATTGCATTTTCAATTAAGGCTAAAAATGTAATCCGATTATTCAACAATCCGTTTTCAGTAGAAATTGTATGAAAATCCTTTCCATTAAATTTTGCTAAACCTCCCAGCGTACCAACCCACAAATAACCTTCCTTGTCTTGCGCTATAGAAGAAACCTGAGACTGTGGAAGTCCCTGAGAAGTATTGTATGACAAAAAGGAATATCGTTGAGCGTTTAAACCCAATGAAGTAACAAAACAAAAAAGAAAGAATAGTAAATGTCTCATTTAAACATCTTTGAGCATTTTCACAAACTCAGCAACACGGTTTCGTGCTACAGGAATACGTAAACCATTTTTCAACACTGCGAAATGTCCATCTTCATTAATGTATTCTGACAAAAGTTCTAAATTGATAATATGTGACTTATGAACTCTGAAAAATTTCACAGGATCCAAAATCATTTCATATGTTTTCAAGGTACGCGTATCCAAATAGCGCGTCCCATCTTTGAAATAAATTGTTGTACAGTTTCCGCTTGCCTCAAGATGCGAAATAGTGTCGTCTTCAACTATTTTCAATCCTTTGGTATGCGAAATCGCAATTCGATTGTTTGGCTTGTTCCTCAACAAGGTATCTGACAAATTGCGCAGCGAATTGAAATACGTATTGAAATTTTGAGGTTCGTTCGTAAAAATCTGTTTGGTCTCTTTCAATTTCTCCACTGCTGTTTGCAATTCTTCGATATCAATTGGTTTCAATAAATAATATACAGCACTTGCATTGAACGCTTTGATTGCATAATCTTTAAAAGCCGTTACGAAAACTACAAGAAAATCCTTCTCGTCTAATTCATCCAACAACTCAAATCCTTCTGCACCAGATGGCATGCGAATATCCAAAAAGACAACATCGGGTTTTGATGATTCAATAATTGCTTTCGCTTGACTTTTGCGTGACGCTTCACCGATCACTTCGATATCTGGACAATATTCTTCCAGTAACATAACAAGGTTTTTTCTTGCAAATTCCTCGTCATCAACAACAATTGCTCTTAACTTCATATGTAGTAATTTTTGTCTGCAATGCACGCAAGGCAGGTAGTTTTTCGTTCAGTTGAATTATCTTTTAATAAGCAAATTGAACCGAATTATGTTTTAGCACAAGTAGTATTTTCAACTACTTATTTCGAATATACATTATTATCCGAAAGTAACTTCCACATTTCGCGAGTTTAAAGATACAAATTGCTCACTTAACATTCAAATTACACCCGTTTAATAAATTGGAAATACACTTTGCATTTTAATAAATAACGAAAAGAAATCTTGCTTTACATTAGCAGTAGTTGATTGAACTAAAATTCTTGCTTATGATTAAAATAGTACTTTCTACCCGCCAGTTTAGCTGGATTTTTAATGACAACGGAAACTAAGGTTTCCGTTTTTTTATGCCAATAAGTTTCGTAAGGCTTGGTGGGCTGCTTTCGGACTTTCTAGATGCGACATGTGTCCAACATCTTCTAAAACAAGTAATTGATTGTAATGATTCACCAAATCCTCTTGCATGATTTCACATGAAATAAGTGGGTCATGTTTTCCTTGAACAACAAAAATATCTATTGGGAAATCGTTGAATAAATGAAACGTATTTGTGCGTTCGCGCATGGCTAAAGCTGCATACGCAATTGCTTGTCCCTCCATGTGTTTTGCTTCTTCAATCAAGGTTCGTACAACTGCCTCCTCTTTATCAAAACGGTAAAACAAGCCTGGAATGGCCTCTTGAATAAATAGATTTTTGGCTTTCAATGCTAAATCTGCAACACGCACGCGGTCGCGCTTTTTTAAATCAGAATCCTCTTTAAAAGTTGAATTTAGCAAAACGACTTTTTGGCAATTATCATCCGATTCTTTTAAAATCATTGCAACGTAACCGCCCATCGAATGTCCAACAACATGATAGTTTTCAATCTCTAAGAATTGGACAACCTTTTGAACTTCTGCAGCCATGAAGTCTAATGAAGGTGTTTCATTTGCATCCCAAAGTTCAGAGTTACCATGTCCTGGAAGATCAATTAAAATGCATTGAAAAGGAAATTCTTTTTCTTCAATGAACTGCCACATGGAAATAGACTCCATGAAACCGTGTAAAAAAACAACAGGATGTCCGTTTCCAAACACCCTGTAATTCATCAATTCATTTTGCATCTTATGCATTCATTAAATCTTCAATTTCTTCTGCTTCTAATGGAATATCTTTCATTAGGTTGAAAGGAGCACCTGAAGATTGAACAACTAGGTCATCTTCCAAACGAATTCCCAATCCTTCTTCTGGAATATAAATTCCAGGTTCACATGTAAAGACCATTCCCGCCTGAATTGGTTCATGCCAAATTCCAACGTCGTGCGTATCCAATCCCAAGAAATGCGACGTTCCATGCATGAAGTATTTTTTATACGCCGGCCAATCTGGATTTTGGTTTTTAATATCTGTTTGATCAATTAAACCAAGGTTTACTAATTGTCCTTCCATGATGCGACCAACTTCTTTGTGGTATTCAGCCATGATTGTTCCAGGAACCAATAATTTCTCAGCTTCTTTTTTAACGTGAAGAACCGCATTGTATACTTGACGTTGACGATCTGTAAAACGACCACTAACAGGGATACAACGTGTTAAATCCGACGAATAATTCGCGTATTCAGCTCCAACGTCTAATAAAATAACGTCACCGTCCTTACATTGCTGATTGTTTTCAATATAATGAAGAACACAAGCATTTTTTCCTGAAGCAATAATCGGCGTATATGCAAAACCGTTCGAACGATTGCGTAAAAACTCGTGAGCCAATTCAGCTTCGATTTCATATTCCCAAACACCAGGTTTCACAAAACCAAGAACACGGCGAACACCTGCTTCTGTAATTTTACAAGCACGTTGCATTAAATCCAATTCAATTTGATCTTTCACAGAACGAATGCGGTGCATAATTGGCGCACTTTTACGCACTTGATGTGCAGGATAATCAACTTTTACTTGCTTAATGAAACGATCCTCACGTGTTTCTACTTCCGTATTGGCGCGCAAATGTTCGTTCGTATTTAAATAAACCGCACTTGCCTCGGCCATCATTTGTTTAAAAATCACAGGAAATTGATTTAACCAATAAACCGTTTTGATTCCAGACACTTCGAATGCTTGTTCTTTGTTCAATTTTTCACCTTCCCAGACAGCAATTAAATCACTTGTCTCTTTCAAAAACAATACTTCACGGTGATTTTCATTTTTTGCATCTGGAAATAACACCAAAATGCTTTCCTCTTGATCTACGCCAGATAAAAACAAAATATCGCGGTGTTGGGCAAACGGCAACGTACTATCAGCACTTACAGGATAAATATCATTTGAATTAAACACTGCCAAGGCATTTGCCTCCATTTGAGCAGTGAAATTTTTACGGTTCTTTATATACAGTTGTTTATCAATTCGATCGTATTTCATGACAATAATATTAGATGCTGAAATTACAATTTTTAGCGGAGAATGTGATTTTTTCAATAAAAAAAGTAGAACGTAAGTAGTTTACGTTCTACTACACAATCTTTGTATCATCAAATTTAAAAAACGGACAAATGGCAACTTCAATTTTAAACATCAAAGAAATCACATTATTGACTTCTACAAATGAGATTACGTTAATTGCGGATATGCAACGTGATAATTTGAGTTATGAAACAGCGATTGGATTAAGTTCAACACAATTAAATTTGATCATCAATCAACTTCAGAAAATAAATCCTGATTTTGAAGTAGCTGATTTATTCATGGAAGAGCACGTTGATTATCAAACATCAATGTACAGTTTATTGGGCGAAAAGCTTGAAAACACAATGATTCCAATGGATTGTTTTGATATAAATTACGAATTAAAACAAATTCGAGCATAGTAAAAGTGTGATAATATTCTGTTCAGGCAACCTAATTTATTTTTTTTCGTATATTCGTTGTAACATTTTGTAGCATAAGTTTGTTTAAGACTACTACACAGCATTTTGAAACTATGAAAAAAATTAAATTTACCATTGCTGCATTCGTGGCATTATCGTTAGGATTGAATTCTTGTATTGAACATGAAGTGATTCCTGCACCAGTGCCGATGGTTGATCTAACATGCCATTTCCAAGGAACAATTAACGGAACAGATGTTGAGTTAACAGAAAACGTGGTTGGATATTATTGCAATACATCTAAAGCTAAAATCTTATTACCACCTCCAAGTTTATCGAGTGCGGTATATTATTCAGAAATTCTTTCTGCTCAAACACCACTTTCTATTAAAGTAGGTTTAGGAAGTGTTATGTGGGATATGTCTGCTGCTTCAGACCCAACATTATCATTGTTTAATGCTTTTCATACATCAAATACAACTCCTGTTTTCTCAAATGGAGGTGCTTCAGGTTTTGAAGTAACGTATAAAGATGCAACTGGAACAGCATGGGTTTCTAAACAAAATTCAACAAATTTCCAAGACGTAACATTTTCTGCGATTTCGCAAGAATCTGACACAGCTGGAGATTACTCAAAGTTTACGTGTAATTTTGAATGTTATGTTTACCATACTAACCCAGTAACCTTAGTAGAAGATTCAGTTCGAATCCAAGCTGCAGAATATAAAGGTTGGTTCAAACGTTAAGATAGTATTAGTCCCGCACTTGCGGGACTTTTTTATTTCCCATAACCACGCGATGAGTCATGCAATCAAGATAGCGATAATTGGAGATTATAATTTTACGTATAACTCTCATCAAGCAACAAATCTTGCTATTGACCATTCTGGCAGATTCTTAGAAATTGACATCAGTTACTATTGGATCAAAATTACGGAGGCTGCTCAATACAAAACCCAACAATTTGAACAATTTGACGGTATTTGGATTGCACCGGGCCCTTTCAACAACATTTTCTTTCTTAACGGAATTATTCGCACAATTAGCTCGTTGTCAATTCCTGTTTTAATGACAGGAGAAAGCATTAAAAGTTTAATTGAGGTATTGATCAATTCCTATCAATTAAACCCTAACGGAGAGAAATTAATTTCAGATAATTTAGTGGACGGAAATACATTTGAGCGTTTGCATATTTATCCGCATTCAAAAGAGTTCATTCAATTGTACGAAAATCATAGCAACGTCGAATTAACGTCTTCTCGCTACAGTTTATACCCTCAACTCATCCAAGGTTTGACCAATGAAATCATTGATATTGAAGCCTACAATCAATTTGAGGAACCAGAAGTATTGAGCTTAAAAAGTCATCCTTTTTTCGTTGCATGTGGTTATTGCCCACAAATTTCATCGACACGAGAAATACCTCATCCTTTAATTTACACGTTCATTAAAGCGGCTCAATCTATTGCTTCAATGGGCAAAGATATTGCTTAAAGTAGTTTTTCTTGCTCTTGATTCGCCTCGAATACGGCATCGATCAAATGAGGAGGATTCTCAGCTGCAGTAACAGCCAACAAATCACAGCGTTCGTTTTCTGGATGTCCAGCATGACCTTTCACCCAATGAAATGTGAGATTAAATTTCGGATGAAGTGCTAAATAGCGCAACCACAAATCAGCATTCTTTTTTCCTTTAAACCCTTTTGCCTTCCAACCAAAAACCCATCCTTTGTCAATGGCGTCTATTACATATTTGGAATCCGAATAAACGTCAACAGGAATTTTGTTCGTTTTTAAACTTTCTAAAGCAACAATCAAGGCCATCAACTCCATCCGGTTGTTTGTCGTCATACGAAACCCTTGCGCCATCTCTTTGACTTGATCCTTGTATTTCAAAACAATTCCATATCCCCCAGGACCAGGATTTCCCTTGGCAGAACCATCTGTGTATATTCTTACTTTCAATTTGGATGCTTTTCAACGAAGTTAAGCATATAAAAAGGAAATCCAAAACATGCTAAAAAAAGTCATCTTACTACAAGAATACCAGCACTTTAGGAATTACTTTCAAAAAGTCCAAAAATTACTCACTTATTAAAAGCGAATTGCAAACAGCTAATAATAAATAACTTATGAATCATTCGTTTATCGAAGGTTTTAATTTATTTGTCGAATAATTCTTTTTTATTTTACATTTAGGATTCCAAGAATAAAAAGAGGCTCTTTTCTATGAATTTCATTTTTTTACCCACGAATGAAGAAATTATGACAATGACTTGCAAATAATGCAATACTATGCAAGCAGAGCATGTCTGAAGTTTCAAAGATTCGCATATTTTTGGTTTTGCAACAATTTAGAACTCGTCTAAATTTGTATCATAAATAAGTCGATAATAATATATCAATATATATAGAAGTCTTTTTCAGTGAATAGTGGTTAGGTTAGGTTAGAAAAACAGTTCGGTTCTCGAACTGTTTTTTTTTGCCTATTAAATTCTATTCACTATTAGTGCTTTACGCTTGACAACCAGCGATCCATCTCATCAAATGACAAACCTTTTCGCTGTGACAAATCCTTGATTTGTTCTTCTGTAATTTTACCTAAACCAAAGTATTTCGCTTGTGGATGTGCAAAATACCATCCAGAAACTGCTGCAGTTGGATACATTGCTAAGCTTTCTGTAAGTGTAACGCCACTCAATTCTGTTGCATTCAAGATTCTAAACAAATCAATTTTCTCTGTATGATCTGGACATGCTGGATAACCTGGCGCAGGACGAACTCCTCGATACGTTTCTTTGATTAACTCATCATTTGATAAAGTTTCGTCCGCTGCGTAGCCCCAAAGGTCTTTACGCACAACTTCATGCATCTTCTCTGCAAATGCTTCTGCCAATCGATCTGCCAAGGCTTTCAATAGAATTGAATGATAATCATCGTGGTCTTTTTCAAATCG
>JBDKHH010000183.1:0-11066 GCA_039797785.1 Bacteroidota bacterium
GACATCGCAAATCCATGCCCAAAGGTAATAACTGGAAAAACACCGTTGGCCGCAGAAACATCAACTCCTGCCGCAATTGCTGGATAATAGACTTCCGTTTGAATTTGTCGTCCTGCACCGCCTCCCGATCCGTAACCTCCCGTTCGTGAAGCATCGTTGAAAGTGATGGTTGTGCTTCCAATTGGATATTGCGCTAAAGCTGTAAAGCTTAATAGTATAAATGCAAGTAGTTGAATGTAGTTTTTATTCATCGTTTTCAATTTTTAGTTTTTCGCAATTCCGTGGATTAACAAGTTTGTTAATCCTTCAATTTCTTTTGGGTCGTATTTCACTTCACTACTAACATACATCGGAATTTCCAACCCTTTCAATGTATTAACAAGTATCCCTGCAACATGTTCTGTATTCATTTCTGAAAACACACCGCTTTGAATTCCTTTGTCCAAAACACCTTTTACCAAAAGCACTTCTTTCTGATGGAATGGTAACCGAACGCGCTCTATTTCAGGAAGTAAAAGAAATAATTCATCTTTTAAAACAGCATAGCGAACACTCACAACATGCATCATTCGAATGCGCTCGGTAATATACTTTTGGAGAATGTCTATTTCAGAATTCGATTTCTTGAATAGTTTCTCCAAATCGGACAATAAATTATCTGCTTCAACTCGAACAATAGAAGCAAATAAATCTTCTTTATCTTTAAAGTAGTAATAAAGGGAAGTTTTTTTCTTCCCTATTGCCAATGCGATTCCCGTTAAAGTCGTTTTTGCAAAACCAAACTGAATGAAATGTTTGTACGCAATGTCAAGAATTTTCTCTTTCAATTTCGAACTTTATTACAATAAGTTCAAAAATACAACAAGCAACATGCAGCTTTGTAAAATATTTTACATTTTGTTAAGATTAAAACGCAGAAAATCAGAATCATGTAAATAACTAACAATGTTTCACTAATCACACCCATCTAAATTCAATACCTATAAGGCTTTTGAAATTCGAACTCTATCCTGCCCAGCCTTCTCGATCTAAACTTCGAAATTGTATCGCTTCAGCTAAATGATTTGATTGTATCGTTTCAGAGTTTTCAATATCTGCAATTGTCCGAGCTACCTTTAAAATGCGATCATATGCCCGAGCGGATAAACCCATTCGATCCATGGCATTTTTTAAAATCTTCGTGCCTTCCTCATCGATTCTACAGAATTTTTCCAATTCATTTTTTGTCATTTGGGCATTGCAATGAATTCCTGTGCGTTCATGGTAACGATTTCCTTGCATCTGTCTTGTGCGTTCTACTCGTTTTCGAATTTCCATACTTCCTTCTGCGGGTACATCATTCGTTAATTCGTCAAAACTCACAGGAGTTACTTCCACATGCAAATCAATTCGATCCAAAAGAGGCCCTGAGATTTTGTTTAAATAGCGTTGAACGATTCCTGGTCCACACACGCATTCTTTTTCTGGATGATTATAATATCCACACGGACACGGATTCATTGCAGCTACAAGCATAAAACCAGCAGGATAATCGACCGAGAATTTGGCGCGTGAAATTGTCACACAACGATCTTCCAAGGGTTGGCGCATAACTTCTAGAACTGTGCGTTTGTATTCAGGCAATTCATCTAAAAATAAAACGCCATTGTGCGCAAGCGAAATCTCTCCTGGTTGCGGATATCCACCGCCGCCGACAAGGGCAACATCTGAAATCGTGTGATGCGGCTTTCGAAATGGTCGTTGCGTAATCAAGCCTTTTTCGCCTTTGATTTTTCCTGCAACGCTGTGAATTTTCGTTGTTTCCAAGGCTTCCTCCAGACTCATTGGTGGAAGAATCGTTGACAAACGCTTTGCTAGCATTGATTTTCCAGCTCCGGGCGGACCAATCAAAATTACATTGTGACCACCTGCCGCAGCGATTTCGAAAGCACGTTTGATATTCATTTGTCCCTTGACATCTTTGAAATCAACTTCTAAATCATCCACCATTCGGCGAAATTCATCCACAACATTCACAACAAAAGGCTTAAATTCTCCTTCACCATTTAAAAATTGAACCACTTCCATTAAGTTTTTCATTCCATACACATCCAATCCAGCAACGACCGCTGCTTCTTTCGCGTTTTCTTCAGGAACAATTAAACCTTTGAAGCCTTCTTTTTTCGCTTGAAGCGCGATTGGCAGAATTCCTTTTAGCGGATTCAATGTTCCATCCAAGGATAATTCTCCAATCAAGACATAATCAGCTAATTTTTCTTCTTGCACTTGATTACTAACTGCTAAAATCCCGATTGCAATCGGCAAATCAAACATAGAGCCTTCTTTTCGAATATCAGCAGGAGCCATGTTTATTGTAATTTCTTTACCTGGAAAACTCAGGTCATTGTTCTTGAAAGCGGCTTTAATACGTTGTTGACTTTCTTTCACTGCGGAATCAGGTAATCCAACAAGTAAAAAATTTACTCCGATTGCAAGATTTACTTCAATAGTAATCGTTGTTGCATCGATACCAAAAACGGTACTGCTAAAGGTTTTGACTAACATAAAAGGTATAATTTGTAGGTTAATATTTACCTTAAGTTAGTGAAATAGTTGATTTAGTACAATAGGTTTTAAAAAAAATAATGTGTGTTTTTTGACTTTTTTTGAAATGTTCAGATGTATTAAATGAAAATCTTACACAAATAAAAAAAGGACACGATAAATCGCATCCCTACCAATTATAATTTCCAATACACTCGTAACTAGGCGGCTATGAAATCAAAAATCTCATTGCACACAAAAACAAAAAACCGATGTCTTGTGAACATCGGTTTAAATATCGTAGGAAACGTTAGTAATTAACGTTTGTGCATTCCTTCGTCAGAAACTGTCAGTTTTTTTCTTCCTTTCGCACGACGTGCAGCTAATACACGACGACCGTTTTTAGTTGCCATACGGCTTCTGAAACCATGTTTGTTTCTTCTTTTTCTTACTGACGGCTGAAATGTTCTTTTACTCATGACTTATATTCTTTAGCTTTTTTTCTCAAAAATTCGGATTGCAAAGATAGATTAATTTTCAATAAAACAAACTCTTTCAAATAAAAAATACAAAAAAGAATCAAAACCGACTTTTGACTGCTATTTTTGTACTCTAAAAGATTCAAAGAGAATGTTACGTCCAAACAAAGATAAGAAACAAAAAGTCAAACTCACCAAAGAAAGCATTCGAACTGCAAAAGGAATTTTCACCTATTTAAAACCGTATCGCGGTGCTTTCATGATTGGTTGGATTTTCTTGATTCTATCAACTTCGGCAGGTTTAGTATTTCCATTCATGATGGGACAATTATTAGGTGGTAGTTCTTCTGCTCCTACGAACATGGCTGACTCCGTCAAATTAATCAACTTAGACAACATTAACAATGTCGCAATGTTGCTCTTCATTCTTTTCGGAGCACAATCATTGTTTTCGTATTTCAGAGTTGTGATTTTTACAAACGTTACTGAAAATGCCTTACGCGATATTCGCAAAGCGGCTTTTAGTAAATTGATTTACATGCCAATGGATTTCTTTAATCAAAATAAGGTTGGAGAATTAACAAGTCGCATGTCGTCGGATATCACGCAAGTTCAAGAAACATTAAAAACGACCATTGCTGAGTTTTTCCGTCAAATTGTGATCATTGTCGGCGGTATCGCATTCATCTTTGTTTTTTCATGGAAATTAGCGTTGATTATGCTTGCAACCGTTCCTGTTATGGCAATTGTTGCTGTATTCTTCGGTCGTTTCATCCGTAAATTGTCTAAGAAAGCACAAGATCAAGCTGCTGAATCGAATTCAATTATTGAAGAATCATTGATGGGAATTTCGAACGTAAAATCTTTTACAAACGAAGTTTTCTTGTTGGGTAAATACGGCAAGAACATTGAAGAAATTCGCAACTTGAACGTAAAAAGTGGTGTTTGGAGAGGATTATTTGTTTCCTTCATCATCTTCTGTTTGTTTGGAGCAATTGTATTTATTATCTGGCAAGGACTGTTGATGACACAAGGACCAAATCCAGAGTTATCATCTAAAGATTTCTTCTCGTTTATCATGTATACGATAATGATGGGCGCTTCCATTGGATCATTACCCGATTTGTATGCGAGCATTCAGAAAACAATTGGTGCGACAGAAAACTTGATGAACATTATCAATGAACCAAGCGAACAACAGCTTCAAAAAGGAACAGAAACTCCAGTGATTAATGGAAACGTTCGCTTTGAAAATGTACATTTTGCCTATCCACAACGAAAAGACATTTCAGTTTTAAATAACATTTCGTTCAAAGCAAATTCAAATGATACGATTGCATTAGTTGGTTCTTCTGGTTCTGGAAAATCTACCATTTCTTCGTTGCTATTAAATTATTATACAATCAACAGCGGAAAAATTTTCTTCGATGATATTGAAATTCAAGACATTGATTTACATTATTTAAGAAGCAAAATGGCGATTGTGCCACAAGAAGTAATTTTATTTGCTGGAACAATTCGTGAGAACATTAGCTTCGGAAATCCAGATGCAAACGAGGATCAAATCATTGAAGCGGCTCGACAAGCAAATGCATTGGAATTCATTAATTCGTTCCCTGAAGGCTTAGAAACACAAGTTGGAGATCGCGGAATTCAATTATCTGGAGGACAAAAACAGCGTATTGCCATAGCTCGAGCAATTATTAAAAATCCAACGATTTTAATTCTTGATGAAGCAACTTCAGCTTTAGATTCTGAATCAGAACGTTTGGTGCAGGATGCCTTGGATAAATTGATGGTTGGACGCACATCCTTTGTGATTGCTCACCGACTTTCAACAATCAAAAATGCAAGTAACATTTTAGTGATTCAAAACGGTAACATTGTTGAGTCTGGAACGCACGATGAATTAATTAAAACAAATGGCATCTACAACAACCTAGTTGAATTACAAGGTGTTGAGTTAAGTTAATATTCTGAAAAGGTTGATAATGAAATATTTCGCTCTTTTATCATTAATCGTTTTGTTTTCGTGCACCAATGCAAAGCAAAAAGAATTTGAACAATTTTCACGCTTAGAAGGAAGCTGGGAAATGAAAAAAGGAACAACAGAATTTAAAGAATCCTGGAAACGTGTGAACGACACATTGTTTGAAGGAACGAGTAAAATGACAATGGATGGAAAAACGCTTTTTTCGGAAGACTTACAGCTTGTTTTAACCAACGACAGCATTTATTACATTCCGACAGTTTCCTATCAGAATGACCAAGAAGAAGTTCGTTTTGCCTTGAAATCGGCAACTAAGGATAAATGGGTTTTCGCGAATAAAACACATGATTTTCCGCAAGAGATCATTTACGTCTTCAAAGACAAAGATTCACTTATTGCAACCGTTCAGGGTATGGAAAATGGCCGTTCACAGAAAATCGACTTTCGTTTAAAAAGAAAATAAGCTATTTTTAGCTTATGTATGTTCCGCACGAATTTTCGGTCAGTGACTTGAATGAAATCGCAGTATTTCTTCAGTATCATTCATTTGGAATCATTGTTTCAAACCAAGGAAACTTTGAACCAATTGCTACACACTTGCCATTTGTTATTAAAAAGAATGGTGATCAATTCATTTTGGAAGGACATTTATCCAAAAACAATCATCAAACAGAAATACTTAAAAAAGGCAAAAAGGTAATGGTCATTTTTCAAGGTCCGCATGCTTATGTTTCCAGTTCCGTTTATTCGCACGTGAATGTTCCTACTTGGAATTATCAAGCCGTTCACATTTATGGAACAATTGATTTGTTGGATGAAAAAGAAACGGAAAACCATTTAAAAGAACTTGTTGAAACGCACGAAGCAGATCGCGAGCATTCCTTCGATTTAAGCACACTTTCACCAGAAATGTGGTCAGCGTATCAAAATGAAATTATTTGCTTTAAGATTGAGTCTTACCGTGTCGAGGCAGCCTTTAAGCTTTCACAAAACAGAAGCTTTGTCGATTACGAGCGCATCATTGAAGATTTAAGTAAGGACAAAAAAAATCGATCCATCACCGAAGCAATGAACCGATCTCGAAAAAACGATATTTCTTAAGCGTGCTCTTTAAAGATTTTATTCAGCCATTTTAACATTCCAAGCATTAAAAGTGCTGCACAAGTCAATAAAATGAAATTGACATAGAAGAAGTTTGCTTTGTTTTCATAGCCATCCCACAAACTACTTAACACTCCAGATAGTTTATTCCCGATTGACGTAGCTAAGAACCAACCTCCCATCATCAATGCTGTTAATCGTGGTGGACTTAATTTACTCACCATGGATAAGCCCATCGGACTCAGGAATAATTCACCAATCGTAATTACTGCATACGAAGAAATAAACCACCAAGCCGATGTTTTAACTCCACCATTCTCACTAGCGTATACTGCTCCAACCATTACTAAACATGACAAAGCCGAAATCAAGAGTCCAAATGCAATTTTGGCAGGCGTTGACGGCTCACGGCCTTTACGTCGTAGGAAACCAAAAAAGGCAAGCACTAAAGGAGTTAAGGCTACTACCCAGAATGGATTTACCGATTGAAATAAATTTGTATTAAATGTATACACTATTCCACCCTCTTTTGGAAGATTTTCCTTTTTCATGTTTTTAAAGAAATCCGGATAAGAATAGGCAATTACTTCCTTGTCATCTACTTTAATCGGTCTAAACTGTTCGTCAGTTTGTGGAATTGAATCTTTAACATATTCATACTTTTTCACTTGCTGAAGCGCTTTCATTGCAGGTAAAATAGCCGTAGGAACTTCTCGATCTGTGTATTGATCTGCCCAAGTATTCAATGTTGAACCATTTTGTTTGAAAACTGCCCAAAACGCAATAACGAGCGCAAAAATAGCAAGCATCGCAGAAATTGGTCGACGCTCTTCACTTGGACTTTTAATCAACAAACGAACATAGAAAAACACAACTGGAATACAACCAAACAAGAATGCATCTGTAGATCTTGTTTTCACTAATGGTTCAGGTAAAAAGAATCCAATTAAACCAAATCCGATTGCTGGTAATAAAATAGCTCCGAAAATTTGAAGCAATGACATATCCGATTCTGATTTTGGCTTGATGACATCCGCATGTTTGAAGTGTTTTGTCCCCGACCAAAAGATGGCGATCCCAACAAACATTCCAACACCTGCAGTGATAAATGCCGCTCCCCAGCCGAGCATGTTGTACATTGCTGCTCCAAAGAAATTACAAATGAATGCACCAATATTGATTCCCATGTAGAACAAGCTATAACCCGAATCTTTCAAGGCTTTGTATTCATCATCGTTGTAAATGTTTCCTAGAAGCGTTGAGATATTTGGTTTAAAGAAACCATTCCCAAGAATTACAAGAAACATTGATAAATAGAGCATATTAATTTCATGCACCGCCATTAAGCAATAACCAACACCCATTAATAAACCACCAATTGTAATCGATTTGCGATAACCTAAAATTCGATCAGCCAATAAACCTCCAATGAAAGGAGTTAAAAACACTAAAGCGATGAAGGTTCCATACAAATCCGATGCTTCTGCTTCGTCCATTCCAAAACCATCCACTTTATCTTTTAAGTAAAGCGTAAAAATTCCAATCATTAAATAATAACCGAAGCGTTCCCACATTTCAGAGAAGAACAGGTACGGTAATGCTTTAGGATGTTTGTTTGCCATTGTTTTAGTTTAAAAAATCGAATACTTATTTAACGCCTCCCATTAATTTCTTGATAAACGGAGAAAGAGCAATTACAGCAACACCAGCAATTAATGCATAAATTGCTAATTGGTAATAGCCGTCAGTGTATGAATTTAATTTCTCAGTTAAAGATGCATTTTCATCTGGACTCGCCATTCCAGCACCTAAAATTCCTGCAACATATTGACCATAAGCAGATGCTAAGAACCACATCCCCATCATAACTCCCCATAAGTGTCTTGGCGCCAATTTTGTCATAATAGAAAGTCCGATTGGCGATAAACACAACTCACCCAAGGTGATAATCAAATAAGCCAAGGTGAAAATATCTAAAGACGTTTTACCATTTGCATCTGCGAAGAAGCGCGTGAAATAGAACACATAAAATGCTAATGCTAGAAATAAAAATCCTAGTCCAAATTTCACCATGGTATTCGGCTCGATGCGCTTTTTAGCCATCCACAACCAAACTAAACCAATCAATGCACTCAAAGCAATAACAAAAACTGAATTAGACGTATTGTTAACAACATTCGGATCAATTTTAACTCCTGCTAATGAATCATTTAAATTATTCAAAGCGAATAAACTAAGTGAACCACCACTTTGCTCAAAGAATGCCCAGAAAACGATTGAAAAGAAGATGAAAAATAAGGCTGCAACCAATTTCAGATTCTCAGAACGTTTAAGCTTACTCATTTCATAGAACAAATAAATAAGTGTTAATGGTCCGATTATGTACATAAATAAATCTGTGTAAGCTGTATTTTTAACCATTGTCAATATCAACGGAATACAAAGTAAAGAACCAATGAATACTGCAATTTCACGACCTTGACGTTTACCTTTTGGCAACTTCAACAGTGGAGAATCACCAATTGGTCCCATAGAACGTTTTGTGAAGTAGAAGGTAATTAATCCGATAATCATTACAAATCCTGCCAATGAAAACGCGATGTTCCATGAATAGGATTTCCCAACCCAAACACATAAAAACCCACCTAATAATGCACCAATGTTGATTCCAGTGTAAAACAATCCAAAACCTGCATCACGGCGCGCATCACCTTCTTTATAAAGTGCTCCGACCATCGTTGATATATTTGGCTTGAAGAAACCTGTTCCAATTATCGTGAAACTAATCCCAAAAAAGAAGAGCTTTTCAGGAGAAAATGCGAGAATAAAACTTCCAATTATCATTAAGGTTCCACCCCAGAACAAGGACTTCTTAAACCCAAGAATTTTATCTGCAAACAAACCTCCGATAAAGGTAAATGCATAGACGAAAGCCTGAATTGCTCCATATTTCAAATTGGCTTCTTGCTCTTTAAAGAACAGTTCGTTTACCATAAAAACTGTAAGCATTCCACGCATTCCGTAGAAAGAGAATCGTTCCCACATTTCTGTTAGAAATAAATACCAGATTTGAACTGGGTATTTTCCTTTGAAATCTTGAATTTTTGCTAATTCAGCATTCGAATCCGTAGTCTCTTGAATTGGAAAAGCATCATCTATAATTTGATCTTCAGTCATGTCGTTTCTAGATTTTGTGAAGGCTAAAGCTAGTATAAAAAATGGACAAAAAAAATCCCTCATGCTTTTGGCACAAGGGATTTGAATAAAAAAATAGTTATTCTTAGTTCACTCCATGCATCATTTTGCTTAACCTTCTTGATAAAAGCAACATTAAAACACCTAATGAAATTACAAACAAAGCAATTGTTGCGAAAATCGTTCCCGCTCCAAGTTTTTCAACGAAAGCAGCAATAAATCCACCGATGATATTGGCTACAAACGTCGATAACATCCATACTCCCATTAACATCGAAGCTAATTTTATCGGAGCTAATTTTGTAACAACACTTAGTCCAACAGGAGACAAACACAATTCACCAATTGTATGGAAGAAATAAGTCATCACCAACCAAATTAAAGCAGCTTTTTGAGTAACAATTTCTTTAGTACCAGTTCCCTCTGTAACAACTCCTTGAGTAGCCAACAACATAAATAAGAAACCAATTCCCAATAAAATCATACCAAGTGACATTTTAACAGGTGTAGTTAAGCGAGAACCATATTTAGAATTCCAGAACCAAGCAAAAATTGGCGCCAATAATACAATGAATGCTGGATTCACCGATTGGAATAATTCTGTAGGAATATTCCATCCAAAAATAGTTCGATCAATATATTTATCCGTATAAAGCGTCATTGAAGAACCAGCTTGTTCGAAACCAGCCCAGAAGAAAATAACAAAGAATGTTAAAATGAAAATTACAGTAATTCGTTGTTTCTCAACAGATGTTAATGGAACTTTTGCAACATTTTGAGTTACACCATCAACAACTTCAGTTTTTGGCATTCTCGATTCTTTTGTTGGTTTTTCACCAATTTCTAAAAGATATTTTTTCGATAAAAGATTAAAAATAATCTGACCCAATGCCATTCCAATTGCTGCAGCTAGGAAACCATATTTATAACCGTATCCAATTAATTCTGTTCCATCAGCAGCAACAACTTTCGTTGCAAACCAGTTATTACATAACAAAGCCACTGCAAAAGGCGCCAATAATGCACCTAAGTTGATTCCCATATAGAAAATAGAGAAAGCTGAATCTCTTCTCGCATCTCCTTCACGGTATAAACGACCAACTAATGTTGAAATATTTGGTTTAAAGAAACCATTACCAATAATTAATAACAAAAGTCCAATCGCTAAACCAACATGTGTATTAACTCCAAAAAGCACTAATTGACCTGCAAACATGGTAATACCTCCAATGGTAATCGCATTTCGTTGCCCAATAAATCTATCAGCAATCCAACCTCCAATTATAGGTGTGAAATAAACGAATCCTGTAAAGAATCCGTAAATCAACGTTGCACTACTTTCAGGAATATTCAATCCGTTTTCAATCCATAATTTTGTCATATACAAAATCAAGATTGCTCTCATTCCATAGTATGAAAAACGCTCCCACAACTCTGTAAAGAACAATAAATATAATCCTTTCGGATGTCCAAAAACAGTTCCTTGCGCCTCTATTCTATCAATTAACGACATTCCTTTATTCTCTAAATTATCGATTACCTCGCTACTCATTTTTATAAAGTTTAAGCCGTGAAAATATAAAATTTATTTAAATATTCGTTCTTTGTGAAATATCTCGAACTGCAATGTACATTAATATTCATACACATTTTGAAACTGGTCGACAAATAGAAGTTGTTAGTCGAACATTTAACGATGTTTTGCCCGAATATTTTTCTTTTGGCATTCATCCGTGGGAAATTGATAAGTGGGAAAATAAATTGGAAATTTTTGATTC
>JBDKHH010000184.1:0-3739 GCA_039797785.1 Bacteroidota bacterium
TTAATAGATGTCCGCGAAAAACTGGCAATTGACCTTTTTCAATTTGCTCTAAATAGCCTTCTACCGATTTATCATTTTGTGCAAAGCCAAACCAACTATCAGAAATAGACGACATTCCAAGGCCAATCATCAAGTTCGTATCTTGCGTTGTGTAGCCCATGAAATTTCGATGCAAATTCTTTGAATTAAACGCTTTTGCTAAATCATCGTGCGCTAGAGCAAAATGATCCATACCAATTTCCATATATCCTTCGGCCTCCAACATGGATTTCGCTTTTTCGTATAAGGCACGTTTAACTTCACTTTTTGGCAAATCAGATTCATCAAATCCGCGTTGACCATTTCCTTTAATCCAAGGAACATGTGCATAACTGTACAATGAAATTCTATCAGGTCGAAGCTCTAATGTTTTCGTTACTGTGTCAATAATATCTTCCAATGTTTGTTTAGGTAAACCAAATACCAAATCATGGCTTATTGATTTATACCCCATTTTTCGAGCAGCATCATGAACAGCCTTCACTTGATCAAATGATTGAATGCGGTGAATTGCCTTTTGTACAACCGGACTATAATCTTGAATACCAAGACTTAAACGTCTAAAACCAAACTTATACAATTCAGTTAAATGCTCGTCTGTTGTATTATTGGGATGTGCTTCAATACTTAACTCAACAAATTCTGGATCAACTTTTTCAGACTTGAACAATCCTTGCAACAAACGAATTAACTCATTAGGAGCAAAAAATGTTGGAGTACCGCCACCAAAATGCAATTCACGAATCGTTGGATCCATGTTCAATTGATTTTGATACATTTCCCATTCTTTCAAAACCGCATTGATGTACGGAGATTCAACATCATGATTCTTTGTTATTCGCTTATGGCAACCACAAAACGTACACAAACTTTCACAAAATGGAAGGTGAATGTACACGCTGATATCTGAAGAATTGAAATATGCTTTATTTCGTTGAATTGTTTCTAACCAATCTTGGCTAGAAAGTGGATCATTTTTCCAAAATGGAACGGTTGGATAAGAAGTATAACGTGGTCCAGGAACATTGTATTTGTCTATAATTTGCTTATCCATGCTGAAAAAAATGTTTGACAAAGGTAAGCACCACAGAAATTTAAAAAAAATGATATTTATCATCTTTGATATAATAATAGGAATATTCTATCTTTACAGTGAGAAAACCGAATAAAATGTTGGATAAATCGCATAAACACGTGTCTTGTGATACTTGTGGAGCTAGAAAAAGCTCACTTTTTGGGAATTTTTGTGACCATGAAGTCTCACAAGTTGATGAAAACAAATCATGTGCTTACTATAAAAAAGGTCAGCCGATATTCATCGAAGGAAGTTTTCCACGTGGTGTTTTTTGCTTGAATCAAGGTAAAGTAAAAATCTTTACACGAGGCGATGAAGGTAAGGAACAAATCATTCACATTGCAAAAGAAGGAGAAATCATAGGTTTCCGTGCAATGTTCAGTGGCGAGCCATACAAAGTTGCGGCATCCACACTTGAAGAATGCAATATCTGTTTTATCGGAAAAGAAGATTTCTTAAATATGATTGATACCAATCCTACTTTGCGTAATGGTATCATGAAAGAATTATCAAAAGAATTGGGAGATCGTGCCATTTTCATTACAAACATGGCTCAAAAATCTGTTCGTGAACGTTTAGCGTTCGCCTTATTGATTTTAGGTGATATTTATGGCGACGAGCAAATCAATTTGACACGTGAGGACATGGCCAACTTTGTTGGAACAGCTACAGAGACCTTGATTCGTCTTTTAAAAGATTTCAAGGATGAGGGCATGATTGAAATTCACACCCGCAAACTTGAAATAATTGATAATGAGAAATTAATGCAATTGGCTGGACGTTAATCCTACCATTTTGCATCTGGATATTTGCTTGGTAAATATTGCATTTCCGTCAATATAAACCCTAAATTTTCTGAATGTTTCCCTTGTTTACCTCCATTCAATTGGAATTGGTTTTCAGGTATAGACAAATGTGCCATGTAAAGAATTTCTCTTACTTTTTGGAACCAATGTTCTTTCACAATTTCTAAGTCAACACCAACGCCTGCTTTAATCATCGCGGCTTCAGCTTCACTTGCAACGAAAAACTCTTGTGAGTATCTCCACAATGTATCCAATGCAAACTGCGTTTTACCATTCGCTAATTCAGTTCCTGCTCCTAAACGAATCATCCATTCAGAACTACGACGTAAGTGATACGTCACTTGTTTGATCGCTTTATATCCGATAGCTTGCAAGAACTCATCTTTACTTTTCGTCATTTCTGAATAGAAGTAAAAGTTGAATGCATCCGTTAAAAATTGGCGTACCATGATAAACGCGAAATCGCGATTTGGTTGCTCAACCAATAAACAATTGTAGAATTCATGCTCCCCACGACGGTAAGGAAAATCGTCTCCAATTCTTCCTTTTCCTTCGATACGTGCACATTCATTGTACATTGACTCAGCGATTCCAATTAAATCCAATGCAACATTGGTATTCGCCAAATCCTCTTCTAAGAATGGACCATGGCTTGAATACTCGCTCAAACGATGACTTAAAATCAAGGCATTGTCTGCTATCTGTAGATAATATTTTAGTTTCGTTTCCATCGCTCAGTATTACATTTGTTTAACACCTTCTGGTAAATCGTAAAAAGTTGGATGACGGTAAATTTTCTCATCAATTGGTTCGAAGAAATATTCAGCTTCGTTAATTGTAACCGCAACAATTTCTTTTCCAGGAACAACCCATAAGCCAGTTCCTTCTCCTCTTCTTGTATAAATATCACGAGCGTTTTCAACTGCCAAATCTTTATCAAATGCATGCACACTTCCAACGTGTTTAAATGCTTGACCTGGTTTTGATTGGATGAAAACTTCCCATAATTGTCCTTGTGATTCTGATGCTTCCATTTTCTTAAGTTTTTTAATTAATTTCTAAAATCGTATAATCATTGCCAGCATGGGAGAACGAATCTCCATGACCTTTCCCTTTCATCGTTGGGAAGATTGGCGAATCAACAGAAATGCCGATAATGTGTTTTCCTTCAAAATCGAAAGGCATGGTTGCATGGCCAACGAAAAAATGAAATTTCTCAGTTGACACAAAAGCTCCAGCTTCAACAGCAGTTTTTGGTTCGACATTCATGTTTTTTAATTGTTCCAATTCAACTTCTGCACGGAAAAGTTTTTTCTCAAACAAATGTTTCATTTCTCCCGACTCTGTCTGATGCGACAAATCCTCTGGATCAATCGTATCTGTTTCGTCGATATCGACCATTCCGTTTGAAGAACTTATTTTTTCTCGTAAGTCATGAATTATTTCTTCTTGACTTTGAATTAAATGCTGATGCAAAAGTTGTTTGTTCATTTTCTTATTTTTGATTTAATCCTGCGATATATGCTGTTTCTCTCACCCACGCTCCATTGTCATGCGCGCGTTTATGATGTTCTAAACGTTGTTGGTTGCAAGGTCCATTTCCTTTAACAACTTCCCAGAATTCATTCCAGTCAATATCTCCGTGTTTGTAGGTTTCATCATCCAACAATTGAAGATTTGCATCTGGAACTTTCAAGCCAATTAATTCAGCTTGTGGAATTGTTTTATTAATGAATTTCTCACGCAATTGATCATTTGATTCGCGTTTGATTTTCCATTTCATTGCATTGGAAGTATTCGCTGATTCATTGTCATGAGG
>JBDKHH010000185.1:0-5405 GCA_039797785.1 Bacteroidota bacterium
GTGCGTACACGTTTAACGCGCTCTTCGCTCATCGGTTGGTTCCATTTGAATTTTTCAATTTGATTTACCAAACGCAAGCCCATCCAGCGACGAATGCTACGACGAACATTCACGATTAAAATAAATAATCCCAATCCTAATAAAATCTCAAAACGATACGGCAATTGAGCCCCTGTCGTTCTGATTTTAAACATGTCGATGGAAATGTCAAACCCAATCAATATCGTCATCAACATTGTTGGGAATAACACAAATAACAATATTGCGTTAATGAATCTATTCATTTGGAATCATCTTCAATTTACGGATCAAGGCATCAATTTTTGCTTTTGAAGCATTGATTTTTCCTTCTACTTCTTTACGCAACAAATCAGCTCCTTTTGATTTCGCGAAGAAACCAAGGTTGTTTTCGTATTGTAACATATCGTTTTTCAAGTGTTCGATTTGCTGACGAATATCTGCTTTTTCTTTTGCAAACGCACGACTCGCATCTGGTGATGAAGCCAATGTTTCCATGCGCGCTTCGAACATTACTTTTTCTTTTTCAGCACCTTCCAATTTCAATTTACCGTAATGCGCATCAATCGCTGTTTTGTATTGATTGTAGATCGCATCTTTGTCCTTCATTGGAACTTTACCAGCAGCATTAAATGAATTCGTGAATTCTCTTAAATCAGCCAAGGCTTGTTTTTTGTCTGTTGGAAGAACGTATGTTTCAATTGCAGCGATAATTGTTTGTTTCGCGTGCAAATTCGTTTCCAATTGCTTGTCTTGCTCTTCGAAGTGTTTTGTGCGTGCGTTAAAGAATGCATCGCACGCTCCACGGAAATCAGACCACAATTTTTGCTCTAATTTTTGTCCTGCGTGACCAACGGTTTTCCATTGTTTTTGCAATTGCACCAATTTGTCAGCTGTCGTTTTCCAATCAGTTGATTCTTTTAAGGCTGCAGCTTGATCGATAATGCGTTGTTTCGCTTCGGCAATTTTGTTGAATTTCTCTTGAATCGTTCCAAAGAATTCTTTTTTCGAAGCGAAGAATGCATCACAATGTGCTCTGAATTCTTGCCAAACTTCTTCGTTTTCTTTGCGTGGACCAAAACCAATGGTTTTCCATTTTTCTTGTAAAGCCAACAATTTTTCAGTTGCCTCGTCCCACATTTTAACGCTAGAATTTTCAGTTTTTGTTGCAACAACTGCTGCAGCTTCCGCTAACAATTCTTTTTTCTTCGCAAGATTTTCAAGTAGGGTAGAACGGCGCTCATCGTAAAATGCGTTGATACGATCGTAAACCGTGCGCACATTTTCCCAATATTTCGCTTTCAGGTTTTCCCATTCATCATTGATAACTGGTCCAATTCCTTCCCATTCGTTTTGAAGTGTTTTCAACGCCGCTTCAACTTCACGAATCGATTCTGTGTTTTTTAACGCTTCCAATTGTGTAATCACATCCAATTTTAATTGGTAGTTGCGTTTCAAATCGTGCTCTTTCAATTCACGGTAAATCTTCATGTTGTAGAAGAAATCTTCCAACAAACGTGAATATTCGTGTTGAATTTCGTCGCGTTTATCGCGTGCAATATCACCTACTTTTTTCCATGCTTCATGGATTTCTTTGTAAGCTGTAAAAGCCGCGCCAATATTCTCTTCTTTCTCAATCACGTCTTTCAAGCGATTGATCAAGTTGCGTTTTTGTTTTAAATTTTCTGATTCTATGGCGTTACGCGCATCAACTTGTTCTTTGCGACGCTCACGGTAAATGTTGTACAATTCAAAAAACGCATCTTTCAAAGGCTTAAAGTCTTTCGGTTCAAATTCTTCACCTTGCACTTGTGCTTCCAAAGCAGCCACTTGGTCTTTGCGTTCTTCTTCTAAAATATAATCGTCGAAACGTACTTTCAATTCGTTCACTTCACGATTTACCGCTAATGCATCTTCGTTTTGCGCTAACGTTTTTAATTCTTCAATTAAAGCATTGTTTTCCATAACCCAGAAATAAGGAATTTATCCTACAGTTTGTACCATTTCAAAATTTGTCAAGGCAACGAACTCTTCAATTCGTGCATCAACTTCTTCACGTGTAATATCCGTTAAGCGTTCTGTACCAAATTTCTCAACACAGAAAGACGCCAAAGCTGAACCAGCGATGATTGCACGTTTCATGTTGTCAAAAGATGCGTCATCCGTCGCAGCAATGTAACCCATGAATCCACCAGCAAACGTATCACCTGCTCCAGTTGGATCAAACACTTCTTCCAACGGTAAAGCTGGAGCGAAGAATACATTTTCTCCGTGGAACAATAACGCTCCGTGCTCACCTTTTTTGATGATCAAATACTTTGGTCCCATCGCACGAATTACTTTCGACGCTTTCACTAATGAATATTCTCCTGATAATTGACGTGCTTCTTCATCGTTAATGATTAACACATCAACTAGTGCCATTGTTTTCTTTAATTCATCTAAAGCGATTTCCATCCAGAAATTCATCGTGTCCATTGCAATTAACTTAGGACGCGTTTCCAAACGTTCGATTACACTTCTTTGAACTTGTGGGCTTAAATTCCCCAACATTAAATACTCAACTCCTTGATAGCTTGCAGGAATAATTGGATCGAAATGCTCCAATACGTTCAATTCCGTAACTAAGGTATCGCGTGAATTCATATCGTTGTGGTAACGACCTGACCAGAAGAATGTTTTTTCTCCTTGTTTGATCTGAAGTCCTTCCAAATCAACTCCTTTCGAAGCTAAGGTATCCAACATTTCTTGTGGAAAATCTTCTCCCACAACTGCAACGATTTTTTGGTCTTTTGTATAAAATGACGAAGATAAAGCGATGTATGTACCAGCTCCACCAATAATTTTATCGGTTTTACCAAATGGTGTCTCAATCGCATCAAAGGCAACACTGCCCACAGTAAGTAAACTCATTGTATGATTTTTAAGAGAACAAAGATAACACAAAGAACAAGCAACATAGAAGAACTAATAGTGATTTTTACACTATTTAAAAGAAATTTAAACTTGATTCAACTAAATAGGGTTTTTATTGTGTTCGAAGCTCAATGCTCCATGTTCCAAGCTCCATGTTCCAACATGTAACATTTCCCGGTTAATAAGTTTACATTTTCTACGTTAGAAAGGGAACAAACGAATCTAACTTTGTATGTTAGGATGAAAAATCGCTTAGTAAAAATTGCAAAATGGTTCTTCGGAATTGTTCTGGGTATTTTCTTACTCATCAGCGGCGTTTTGTACTTTTTCAAGGACGAGATTTGTGGGATTGTTGTAACTGAGGTGAACAAGCATCTAAAAGCAAAAGTTACCGTTTCCGATGTTGATTTAACGTTTTGGTCCACTTTCCCGAATGTTTCTGTCGATTTTAATCACGTTTTTATTCCAGATACTTACGCAAATGCGACCAAGTTCGATACTTTGTTGTATTCAGATCGCATTCGTTTGAAATTCAATCCAGTTGATTTATGGAACGAAGATTATCATGTTGAAGCAATTGAAGTTCAACCTGGAACGATTCAACTAAAAGTGAATGAGAAAGGAGAAATCAACTACGATATTCTCAAGCCTTCTGAAGATACAACCAGCACGAAGTTTGAACTTAAACTAGAGCAAGTTACCTTTGAAGATGTGCGTTTTGCCTATAATAACGAGGCCACACAGCAACATTATGAAACCGGTTTGCATCAGATGGAGTTGGAAGGAAATTTTACGGAGAAGATTTTCACCTTACACGCAAAAAGCAATCTGAAAGTTAAAAAAGCGAAAAGTGGACAAGTAACGTTGATTTCAAACAAAGAAGCGGCCTTCGATTTGGATATTGAAGTCAATCAAGAAACATCTGTTTTTGAAATTCCGAATGCGATTGTTTATCTAGCAAATTTGCCATTCCAACTCAAAGGGAAAGTAACTCCGAAAGATTTGAATTTCGAAATTCATTCGAAAGATATTCAGTTGGCTGATGTGGCCAATAATTTTTCCATGTCGCAAGTCGACGATATCAAAAAGTTTGAAGGAACAGGAAAAGTCTTTCTGGATTTATTCATCAATGGATTAATTGAATCTACTACGCCAGTTACAGTCAATTGCGATTTTGGGGTGTTAAACGGAAGTCTGACAGAGCCGGTGAAACATCTGAAAGTGAAGAATATTGATCTTCTCGGCAAGTATAGCAATGAAGGTGGCGATGAAGAGGAATTTTTGAAATTGAGCAAGATTAAGTTTACAACGCCTGGAGGACCATTTTCGGGAAATCTACTTTTGACAAAGTTCCGAGAACCAAACTATAAAGGAAATGCGAATGGTGTGATTAATCTGGACTTTCTACATTCCTTATTTCACCTGCCGCATGTAGAAGATGTTACTGGAAATGTCGCTTTGCAAACAGATTTCAATGTGCAAACGAAGATTCAACCAAGTTTGATTCCTGATTACGAAATTGTGAAATGCGAAGGTTCGGTTGATATGCGGAATGTTGCCTTGAAATTACTGGAAGACAAACGCTATTTCCGTCATGTAAATGGTTCCATGTATCTGCGCAACGATGAAGCTGGAGTGGACAACGTGACGTTGAATGTTGGAGCAACTGATTTAGCATTTAACGGTGTTTTCAGGAACATCATTAATTACTTAAAGCACGATGGTCAATTAGACGCAGATATTGAAGTCAAAAGTAATTATATCGATGTTGAAGATTTAGGAACAACTTCAAAAGAGGAGAAAATACAAGACGGAAGAGATTTTGTTTTGCCTAACAACATTGACGGTAAAGTATTCATGGATGTTGGTCGCATCAAATACGAAAAACACGAATTTAAGCAAGTGTCAGGTACAATGAATGTTGGGAATCGACGCATTGATTTTCCAGATATATCCTTGCGAAATTCAGATGCCAATATTCATGGAAATTTGATCATTGAGGAACGGTATGCCGAAATCTTCCATATTACAACACAAGTTGAAACGGAAAGTGTTCAGTTTAAATCGCTTTTCAGAGAATGGGATAATTTCCACCAAGATGTCATCAATGAAAACAATATTTTCGGTAAAGTTCAAGCACGTGTTTACTTTGAAGCACCGTTTGATTTACGCTCAGGAATTGTTTCTGAAAGTATTAAATCACAAGTGTATTTGCGCATTGATGACGGTCGTTTGAAAAATGTGGATGCCTTTAAATCGATTACTGAAAGTTTAAAAACATCATCAGCAAAATTGGTGATAGGAAAAGACAATATCGTTGGTTTAGAGAAAAAGCTTCTAGATCTGAAGTTTGAAACTTTGGAAAACACGTTTGTTATTCAAAATGGTCGTTTGGAAATTCCAGCAATGGTCATTCATACTTCTGCCTTGGATGTTGAGATGTCTGGAACGCACACCTTCAGTAATTTGAT
>JBDKHH010000186.1:0-4161 GCA_039797785.1 Bacteroidota bacterium
CCTGAGCGTATTTTAGATTTGGCAAGTGGAACAGGGGATTTTGCGATTCAAAGTTTGAAATTGAATCCAAAAGAAATCGTTGGAATGGACATTTCAGAAGGAATGTTAGAGGTTGGTCGCCAAAAAATGAAAAAGAATGGCTTCGACAACATTATCACCATGCGTTTAGGTGATTCTGAAGATCTTCCATTTGATGACAATTACTTTGATGCATTAACGGTAGGATTTGGTGTGCGCAATTATGAAAATCTGGAGAAAGGTTTAGCAGAAATGCTTCGTGTCGTTCGTCCAGAAGGAAAATTAATTATTCTTGAGTTTTCAAAACCAAAGAAATTTCCAGTAAAACAGTATTATGCCTTTCATTCAAAATACATTATTCCTTTCTTCGGAAAACGCATTTCAAAAGATGAAAAAGCGTATGCTTATTTACCAGAATCTGTAGCAGCGTTTCCTGAAGGAGAAGATTTTAAAAATATCATGAAATCGCTTGGCTATAAAAATGTTCAATCGCGCTTAGTTTCAGGTGGAATTGCAACCATCTACAGCGGAACGAAATAATGTGTTCTTTTAGTGAAATACAATATCGAAAAAGTACATACGTTTTTAACGGTATGAAGAATTACCTGTTCTTATTTTTGGTGTTGATTTCATTGAATGCATTTTCGCAAAAAGAAAAGCCGATGAATTATCGTCGTTTTGACGAACGAACCTTGCATTTTGGATTTATGTTAGGTTTTAATTCAGCGAGTTTTACAGCTTATCCAGTGGAGGATGCGTATGCTCAATTCGGTTTAAAATCGTTAATTATCAATTCTCAACCAGGTGGGCAAGTTGGAATTGTTTCAACATTGAAACTGGGAACACCAGTTGTACGTTTACGATTTTTACCAACATTGTCATTTCAAGAACGAGCGATAGAATATTCATATACGAATCCTGATCCAACTGAAACATTTGATTTAAAAACAGAAGAACGTGTGAATTCAACCAACTTGGATTTTCCCTTAATGTTTCAATTTAGAACATTGCGGTTCAATAATTTTGCGTCTTATGTGCTTTTAGGTGGACAATACTCAATTGATTTACAATCGCAACAGGACGCATCGCAAAGTTTTATCGATCCATTTATTAAAATCAAAAAACATGATTTTCAAGGTCAAGTTGGCGGAGGAGTTGAATTTTTTGCAGCCTATTTTAAATTTGGAATAGAGTTGAAATATTCTCATGGTTTTATGAACTCTTTTATTCAGGATAACACTCCCTCTTCAAAACCAATCGACATGTTATATAATCGTGTTTGGTGGGTGTCTTTTATATTCGAAGGATAATATGAGTTTAAGCGTTCAATTTCAAATTTTACCCGAACAAGTTGATGATCTAAACTTGATTAAATCTAGAATTCAACAAGAATTGGGTCTTAAGAATGCTGATTTTACGTTCGAATGGAAAAAACGAAGTATTGATGCACGAAAACGTCAAATTAAACTGAACTGTTCTTTCGATGTTTATTTAAACGATGAAGCTCCAATTAACGAAGCTGTTTTTAATCCATCAGATTGTTCGACAAAAAAACCAATTGCAATTATCGGAGCCGGACCAGCTGGATTGTATGCTGCTTTGCGCTGTTTGGAAGTTGGGCTAAAACCAATCGTTTTCGAACGTGGAAAAGATGTACGTTCAAGACGTCGTGATTTAGCAACGTTGAATAAAGAAGGTATCGTAAACGCTGAATCCAATTATTGTTTTGGTGAAGGAGGAGCGGGAACCTATTCAGATGGTAAATTGTATACGCGTTCGAAAAAACGGGGTGATGTTGAGAAAGCATTGAAATGGTTTGTGAATTTTGGAGCTGACAAAGATATTTTGGTTGATGCACATCCGCATATCGGAACAAATAAATTGCCGAGTATCATTGTCGCCATGCGCGAAGAAATCATTAAATATGGTGGTGAAGTTCGTTTTGAGTCCAAATTAACCGATTTAAAAATTGAGCAGCAATCAATTAAAGCGATTGAAATCAATTCTTCTGAATGGTTGAGTTTTGATACTATTCTATTGGCAACAGGTCATTCAGCACGGGATATTTTTGAATTGTTATACAAACGCGGTGTGCGAATTGATGCGAAACCTTTTGCTTTAGGTGTCAGAATTGAACACACGCAAGATCTTATTGATTCAATTCAATATCATGGTCGATTGAATGATGATTTTGTTCCACCAGCTTCGTATTCATTGGTAACACAAGTGGATGGGAGAGGAGTGTACTCTTTCTGTATGTGTCCTGGAGGAATTGTTGCACCTTGTGCGACAGAGCAAGAAGAAGTTGTTACAAATGGATGGTCACCTTCTAAACGCAATAATCCTTATTCTAATTCTGGAATAGTTGTGAGTGTTTCTCCAAGTGATTTTCCTGGAAAAGAAAATGATCCTTTCGTTTGTTTGAATTTTCAGAAGGAAATAGAAAAACGAGCCTGGGAATTGGCCGGTAGTACTCAAAAAGTACCTGCTCAACGCATGTTGGATTTTGTGCAAGGAAAGAAGTCGAAAGATTTTCCAAGATCTTCCTATCAACCAGGAATTGTAAGTGTAGAAATGGATCAATTATTTCCAACGTTTATTGCTGAGCGTTTACGTCAAGCGTTTAAAGATTTTGGTAATAAAATGAAGGGCTATTTGACAAATGATGCTGTTTTGCACGCCCCAGAATCGCGTACTTCGTCACCAATTTCAATTCCTAGAAATCCAGAAACGTTAGAGCATGTTGAAATTTCAGGTCTTTATCCTTGTGCTGAAGGAGCAGGCTATGCTGGAGGAATTATTTCAGCAGCCATTGATGGAATGAAATGTGTTGATGCAATAAGGCAAAAAGAAAATCATTAATTATTACTTCAAAAAAAAGGCCTTCATTTCTGAAGACCTTTACTATATTATTAAGCTGGTTTTTATCTTGCTAATTCCAAGAAACCATGACCTGTATATTCTGTACCGTCAACTCCTGTAACAATGTATTTATAAAAATACACTCCTTCTTCGGCTAATGCACCAGTTGCAGTTTTACCATTCCATCCTGGAGTTAATCCTGAACCTTCAAACATTTTGTTACCCCAACGATTTAAAATTGTTAATTCAACGTTTGATTGGTTTGTAACATCAAGTACAAAAAGATCATTCGTGAAATCGCCATTTGGTGTAAATACGTTTGGTGCAAGAATTACTGGTATTGGAAGAATACAACTTCCATCATCAACAGCAGCAAATTCGTTATAGTTTAAAGCTAAAGGATTCGTACATCCACATTCAACAATTGTAATAGTTGTATAAGCCGTATCACCACATGTTGGAGAAGACAAAGCAACAAGCATTACAGTCGCATTACTCGTATATGTTTGCGTTTGATTACTTAAATCATTCACTGTAATATCATTTCCATTTCCAAAAACGTAATGATAACTATTCGCGTTTTGACTATTGTTTGTAAACGTTACTTCCAATGGATTACATCCTTGTATAACATTTGCACTAAACGAAGCAGTTGGAGGATTTAACATATCAACAAATACAGAATCACTTGCTGAACAAACATCATCCGTAATTGTAAAATAGTACCATCCAGAAGGTAAATCTTGCCAAACAGATGCATCTATAAAATTAGGGTTGTTAGCTCCTGGTCCAGTCCATTGATATTGTCCAACTCCAGTAAGACCTTGAGCAATACCAGAAACGGCACCGTCAAATTCACAAGCGCTGGCAGGGAATGAATACATTGTATCAACTGCCAATAATTGATTAATTACCAAAACAACACTGTCTTCACGAACGTAATTACAACCATCATGAATTGTCACATAATACGTAATTGTATCGTGTTCTAAGCCAGTTGAAGGTAATGCCGTTGGATTCGTTGTGTTTGGTGTAGTCCAGTCGTAAGTGTATGGACCAGTTGAATTTCCGATTCCTGTTACTCCAACAATAGGTGAGAAGTCAGGACAAAACGAATAAGCTGTATCCACCAAGTTGTATGTCATTGCATCTGGGAAAACACTAATAGTAACAATTTGAGATGTACATTGGTAATTTCCTAAAGTATCATAAACCATTGCTTGGAATGTTGTGTCGCCAGTTGGAACCGCCCAGAAAGAATCTGTATCTGTTAAACCATTG
>JBDKHH010000187.1:0-3272 GCA_039797785.1 Bacteroidota bacterium
TAACGGTTGTTGATCCTGAAACTGTAAAAGTCTGACATTCATCTGAAACGATAACAGTATAGGCTGTTGTTTCCAGAGGTTTTACCCAAACAGAAGAAGTTGTTTCGTTGGAATGTGGCCATAAATAAAAATATTGACCATATCCTCCAGTTGCTGAAACACTAATTAATGTACTATCATAAGGACAAATTTCAACATTTGGACTCATCGTTAAAAGCAGTGGTGGACTCGTTATAGTGTAAAGCACACTTGCAGTTTGTTCTACTCCACATTGATCTGTGACCAAAACAGTATACAACGTTGTTGCAGGAGGTGTAACGATTTGAGTACTCAAATTACCAAGTGTTTCACTACTTGTGCTCCATTGGTAACTGTAATTTCCTGCACCACCAGCGGCAATTACTTCAAGTTGAGTAGGAATATATGGACATATCTCTGTAATTGCATCTGTAGGATCAAGTGTTAACGGAGGGTAAATTGGCACCGTAACTGTTCCACTACCTGTAGCCGTTTGGTTCAAGCAATTGTCTGTAACAGAAACAGTATATGTTTGAGTGCTTGTTGGCGAAACAAAAATGGAAGAAGTTGTCGCGCCAGTACTCCAACTATAGGTATACGGTCCAACGCCACCCGCTGCTTGCGCAATCAATTCCAAATTATCACCAGGGCACAGAACATCTGAACTCTCAACACTAACACTTACGGGTAGAACATCGGCTATTCCTAAATCAATGATGATTGGATTAACATTCCCGCAAGGATCGATTATCGGGAAATTTAAAATAATGGTTTCTGTTCCTTCAACGATTGCATCAGAAAAAGCATCAAAACTAAACGTTATGGTTGTTTGACCTGGTGCAAAAGTTACAGAATTTGGAATATTCGTATAATCGACACCTTCAGTGGCTGTACCAGAAACATTAACCGGTATTGTTAGTGAAGTATTGACTCCATTTGCGCCGCGCTCTAAAGTTACTGTTGTTGAAACACAACCCTCAGCCATTAAATCAGGATCAGAGAATGCTTGTTCCGATAATTCATAGGTTATTTCAACAGGAACTTTTGAGGATAAACTATTTGCTTCCAAGAAAATTCCAGAGTCAAAAATTCCATCTCCAACATCGGCAATGGCAAGAATTAAATGATAGGTTTGACCACATTGAACTTTCGAAACAGCCTCTAAAACATCTGTAAAACCATCGTATTGAATGTAAAAAGGAGAACCGTTTTGAGGTGAGCTATTACCGTCACCATTCGAATTGTAAAAAGAATTGTTGGTTATAGGATTCACATTGTTTATGGATACAACGGCTCCTGATGGAAGCTTCGCAATATTTTGTAAGCCGGGAATTCCTGGACCTGAAATGAAAAATCCAAAAACGTCATTGTACGATGAATTATTGGGAGGAGCAAACTCTGGGTACTCTTCAGAACCGAAAACATATTTAAAACGAACTGTATCAGAATAGGGAATGAAATCGAATTCTAGTATGGCCGCGTTGAACGTTTGTGTACCGCCAATAATCCCGGATAACAATCCATAACCTCCAACATTATTGTCAACGCCTGAGTTTGTTTGATTGTTTGGACCGTGAGGACCTGCTCCGTTATTAACAACTGTACCAGTTGTCATCACAATTCCCGAACCAATTCCAAGATTTGTTCCTGTTCCAGTAAAGGAGCCGATAGCAGATGGAGTTCCATTAAATGATATATTTGAAACTGTTACTCCAGGTCCAAGTAAAACATTTTGCACTAAGGAAACAGGACTCCCACCTGGGGAAGTAACTAATTGTCCAAAAGCCTGATGGCAAATGAATACAAAAATGGACAATATGACAATTAGAGATTTCAATTCCTAGTTATGACGTAAAATTACATTAAACGGTTGTTAATCAAAGCAACTTTTATACCACTTACTAATAAAATTAACAAAATTAGAACGCAATCACGCGTTTGATGTTGTATTTATGGAAGTTTTATTTTTCAACCATAACAAACGATGAGATAGAATTGTTATTTAATGCCTTGTAAAGAGCACAAATTGTAGTACATTCCTTTGAGTTGAATTAATTCGTCGTGCGTACCTCGTTCTTTGATTTCACCTTTAGATAAAAGCACAATTTCATCAGCATTGCGGATTGTACTTAAGCGATGAGCAATAATAATAGAAGTGCGATCTTGCATTAATTTATCCAAGGCGTCTTGAACCAATTTTTCAGATTCAGTATCCAAAGCTGAAGTGGCTTCATCTAAAATGAGAATATTTGGATTTTTCAATACGGCACGAGCAATACTGATTCGTTGCTTTTGTCCTCCAGAAAGTTTGTTTCCTCGCTCGCCAATATTTGTATCAAATCCTGCTTCTAGGTTCATGATAAAATCATATGCATTGGCAATTCTAGCAGCATTTTCAATTTCTTGAAGCGTAGCATTTGGCATTCCAAACGCAATGTTTTCTCGAACGCTTGTGTTGAATAAAATCGATTCTTGTGAAACAATACCAATGTGATTTCTTAAATCCAAAATTGAACAATCAGTGATTGGAATATTGTCAAAATAAATCGTTCCTTCATTTACATCGTAAAAACGTGGTAATAAATCTCCTAGTGTTGATTTTCCGCTGCCAGATTCTCCAACCAAAGCGATTGTTTGGCCTTTGTTGATGGTCAAATTGATGTTTTTCAATACATATTCATCTTTGTATTTGAACGAAACATTTTCGTAACGAATACCTGATTTTAATTCTGGTAAAGCTGTCGGATTTTCAACTTCATAAATGCGTTCATCCGTATTCAAAATTTCATTGATTCGATCTTGTGAAGCACGTGCCTTGTTTAAGAATGCCATGTTAGTTGCAATTCCTTGAATTGGACGCAAAAGTTGTGAGAATACAATGATGAAAGTAATAAAGACTTCGCCTGTCAAAACAGCATCATTTTTTGCATCCAGAATCATGACCCCGCCAAACCAAACTAGGCACAGCATTACTCCAGCTCCTAATGTTTCATTTAAAATTGGTGATAAATCCTTTTTTCTGAATGTTTTTGTAATTAATTGTTGGTGCTTCAAATTGACCACTTTGAACGCCTCGTAGACTTGGTCAATTGCGTTGAAGGCTTTGATGATGCGAATTCCACTTAAGTTTTCGTCAATAGACGAGTACACAATTCCCATTTGCTCTTGGCCACTTTTAGCCGTTTTCTTTAGGCTTTTACCAATTCGAGAAATCACAAAGGCAGAAATCGGAAGTAAAATGAAGGAAATTAATG
>JBDKHH010000188.1:0-2675 GCA_039797785.1 Bacteroidota bacterium
GCAGCGTCACGAATCAAACCTTCTGAGGAAATAAATTCTGTGTACATCAAATCGGCACCATGTTTTTTACACAAGGCACGAAATGGTGGATCGCTCACATCTTCCATTGGAGCCAACAAAAGTGGGAATTCACCCAATTCAATATCACGAATTTTAACCATGGTGCAAAAGTACGAAAGAAGTTAGAATATAGATGTTAGAAACTTGAATTTAGAAGATAGTTGCATTTACAATCCTTCAAAAAACAGTTTACTCAATAATTCATACACTTGGAATCATTTTTTGAATTTAGATGATTTTACAATGATAAAAACACTTAAATTGCGTTACAACTAACACCTAATCTTATGAAGAAACTTACTCTCGCAACTTTTGTTTTCATTGCTGGTTTTTTATTCGCTCAACCAGGTCAATATGATTTCAGTTTCCCGTATTTCAATCCGTTTAATGAGCAAAATCAATATCGCTTTGCATATTCTATGGAAAAACAAAGTGACGGAAAAATTATTGTCATAGATCAAAATTACACATTATCACCAAATGAACTTTTTGTTTATCGTGTTGATCAAAATGGAATATTAGACCCTGGTTTTAATGTGAATACAATTTCCAGTATTAATTTATTTGAATCCCCAAAAATCTCTCAGTTTTCAGACAACAAACTTCTGATTTCTGGTCAATTTCACAACTTCAATAATGACCCTAATTTGAATGTTATGGTTCGACTAAACACAGATGGAACAGTTGATAACACATTTATCATTCAAGACACCGTAGATTATAGTATTTCAAGTGGTAGCATTAAAACCTGTATCCAATCCGACAATAAAATACTTGTATATAACGAAGAAAATAATGTCTTTAATCGATACAACTACGATGGAACAGTAGATCCAACTTTTCAGCCATCAAGTTTAGGATATGCACCAATCTATAATTTCATTCAATTACCAAATGACAAAATTGTTGTCTGGTTCGAACCTAATTCAAGTCCTATTAGTGGAAATCTTGTTTGCCTTAATTCAGATGGAAGTATCGATCCAACATTTAATAATAGTCACTATTATTCAAATGGAACTACTCCCATGATGATAAAATACTTTAACAATAATATTTATCTTTCAAGTAACTACTTGTCGATTGACGGAACTACACAAACAGTAATAGCTTGCGTTAACATGGATGGAACTTTAAACTCTTCCTTTAATTCAAACATGTCCAATTTCATTCCAGATCTTGATGTCTTGTGTTTCGATTTCCAACCTAATGGTGATATATTGATAGGTGGATTATTTGCTCATGTTAACGGAATTATTTGCAATAAAATTCAGCGGATTAAATCTAATGGCACAATTGACAATAGTTTTACAAGTTTTGGAGGTCCTAGCGGAGGCGGTGGACAGGTAAACGCAATTATTTGCCTTTCGGATAATAAAAGTTTAGTTGGTGGTTTTTTCATTGACTATAATGGTTTCCCTTCAAATGGTGTTCAGCGACTTGGCAATTATAATTCAAATGTCCAAATTTACACGACCATGGACAATGGCACTTGCAACGGAGATACGTACATCAGTCAACAAGTACAAAATCCCGTAAATTATATTATGGTTGGTGAGGATACCTTACAAAATATCAATTCAAATTATGCCAATTTCAATGATCATTGCTCTGGTGTCTACACCTTAAATACACAGAATCCAATTACGGGTACCACAATCAACACAACCCCATTTGTAATTCCAAATTCTCAAAACTTTTACGGTGTTCAAGTTCCAACAAGTGGACTTAACATCGTTGATACCTTAACTTTCTGTATTGAAAATTGCTTTATTGATTATGCAACTGTCTCACAAGTAACAATTGAATCATACACCTTGATAGGAACAGATTCGCTACTTATTGAATTTGCGGTTGTAGATGCATCAGATACAACTATTGTTCCGCTGTATACATCAGTTTACAATTACGGCTACAATCTTATTCAGTTACAGCTATATTGTCTGCAGAAAAGTCTTGGCGCTTATTTGGTGGCAGATAATGTTATTCAATTTGACGGTACAACAATCCAAGTTTTAGCTCTGGATCAATTGAATCAAGAAAACGACATTCAGATTTACCCAAATCCAGTTTCATCAGAAATAACCATTCAATTTGAAGGGAATCAGGCAGATTTAAAAATTACTGATCTTTACGGTAAAACTGTTTATCAGTCTGTTATTAATTCTAGTGAATCACTGCCTATTTCATTTTTGAATACAGGTAACTATTTCATTACTATCTCAACTGATCTGAAACAATCTGTCGCTAAACTTATTAAATTGTAATACCATCTTCATAAAGAGTTGATCATTTATTTCTAAAAATCTGGGATGTCATAAATCGGCATCCCTTTTTTTATCAACTTTCTCCAATTCGCTCCTCGCTTCCGAATACCATTCCTTCGTTTTCGAAGAGTTTTGTTTATGTGCCATTTTTTGGCACACCGCTGAAATCATTGATTTTACTGGTATTTACGTTTTTTTGGCACGCTTTGGCATTTCGTTTGAAAGTTCATTAGCAACATTAAACAATTAAAAAACAATTTATTTAAAAACATTTAAAAATTAGAATTATGAAAAAGTTAAGTACAATTTTAGCAGCAGCAGTAGTGGTAATCGGATTCTCTAACACTTACG
>JBDKHH010000189.1:0-9994 GCA_039797785.1 Bacteroidota bacterium
TTGGATCTGACGTTGAATACAAAAGTAAACCAGATTTCAAAGATGGTCTATCCGATCTGTCTGCCGGTTTTGATAAAATAAACAGTGACTTCTATAATCGCAATATTGGTGGAATCATTTTTGTTTCCGATGGTAACTACAACAAAGGAAACAATCCAACCTATGCTGCCGAAAAAATTAATTTCACTCCTGTATTTGCTTTAACAGTTGGAGACACCATTCCTAAACGTGATCATTTCATTAAAAATGTCTTAGTAAATGATGTTACGTTTTACAAAAATAAATTCCCTGTTGAAATTGACATTGAAGCAATTAAAATGGGTAAGGGAGGAGCGACCGTTTCAATCAGTTCAGAAGGAAAAACAGTTGCTACACAAAAAGTCAATTATAAAGATGGGAAACATGATTTCGAGCACCTTTCCTTTTTATTAGATGCTACTAAAATCGGATTTCAAACATATACAGTAACGGTTTCAAACGCTACGAATGAGTACAATTACAAGAACAATTCACGTGTGTTTTACATTGAAGTAATTGATTCAAGAAGTAAAGTGTTAATGTTGGCAGGAGCGCCACACCCTGATGTTTCTGCAATGAAACAACTAATCGAAGAAGATGAAAACTTGGAAGTAGTTTCTGAATTAACTAAAGATTGGAAACGCGATTTGAAAAAAGTCGACTTGATCATTTGGCACGAACCAGGAGTTAATTTTGATCCTTCGTTAAACAGTTTATTAGCTGAAAGTAAAATTCCAATTTTATACATCATCGGTCCAAATACAAGTTCAGGTGTAATCAGCAAATTAGGACTTGGAATGACGGTTTCTCCGGGAAATCAATCGGATGAAATTCAAGGAGGTGTAAATGATGGTTTCCAGCAATTTGAACTATCTGACGAATTAAAAAATGCATTTGCTTATTATCCTCCTTTGCGAAGTCGTTTCGGTGAATTAAAAGTTTCTGGTGGAGCAGAGGTATTGGTTTATCAACGTATCGGACCTATCAAGAAAAAAGAACCGCTAATTTTCTTCAATAAAAAAGGAATTGTAAAAAATGGAGTAATTTACGGTGAAGGTTTGTGGAAATGGAAAATCAACGACTATACGCGCACTGGTGATTGTGTAGCTTTTCGTGATTTAATCAACAAAACAACCCAATATTTATTGGTAAAGCAAAATACAACTGCTTTACATGTTACATTCCCAAAACGATTCTCAAAAGATGAAGAGGTGGTTGTTAACGCATCATTTTACAATGAATCACTTGAAGCGATAACAACACCGAAGATAAATTTGGTACTGACAAATGAAAAGGGGAAAACAACCAAAAGTCAATTTGGTGTTACAGGTGATAGTTATAAATTGTCCTTGGGTAAATTGAAGCCTGGAAAATACAATTGGGTAGCGACAACAGCGTTCAATGGTAAGAGCTACAAGAAATCAGGTGTTTTTGTGGTAGAAGATATTGCTTTGGAACAATTAGATACGTATGCAAATCAGGCACTAATGAATCAATTGGCTCAAAAGACAAAAGGTAAATTTGAGTTATTAAAGAATTACCAAAAGGTCATTGATCAAATTAAAAATAGAGACGATATTACTAGCGTTTCCATAAAAGATGCTTCTTTTAATGATTTAATTGACTACAAGTTGATTGCCTTACTTCTTTTATTATCCTTAGCAATTGAGTGGTTTTTACGTCGTTGGTTTGGAGGATATTAATCTGCTAACAACTTTTTTTTCAAAGAAATATACTAAACAAAAAGCTTGTGCGTTTTTAAAGAAACAAACACACGTTCTTGCCTATGTTGAAAAAATACCCTGAATTTATCGCTCCTGCCAATGAGTTGAAAAATGGCCCTTCAAACAATGTGATTAACGCGTTATTAAACTACAGCAAATCACTAGAAGTGAAGAAAGTGAAAAAGAAAAATGTTCTAATTCACCTCAATTAAGAAACTATAGCCATCCGAAAGGGTGGCTTTTTTTGTGATAAATACCTACTTTTGTCAAAAAAATAACCATTCTATGATTTTCAACTTAAATTTTAAGCATTTTATGCTTATCTCTATTTTTGGCTTTCTAACAATTAAACCTGTACAAGCACAATTTTCGAGATCATTTCATTCAGCAACAGGAACTGAAAAAACAAGATCAAATATTGCTTATGAGTACAACAACGAAATGTATGTTCTCAGTGTTAAAGAAAGTTCAAACACTGGATTAAATGCAGCATTTATAAAAATAAATGATCTTGGAGATGTTGAAAGTTATGATTACTTAACTTCATCTAATTATGGCGGTACAAATCATTTAATTAATGGATATTCAGTATCCGGTGACACTTTGCTAATTTCAATTTTTTACAAAGAAACAACGCTCAGTCGATCTGCCTTGATTAAGATTAATCTTACGAATTATTCAATTATTGATGAGTTTTTATATCCTGAGGTTTTAAACAATGGTTACGCTCAGGCCTTGGTAAAAGGAGATAGTTTGATTGCATATTATTCAATTAACAATACAAACGTTAATCGATTTGCACATTCTTTATCAAACTTTGGCACTTATAATACCAGTTTAGTAACTACATCGCTTTTCGTTGCTGGAGATTACAATCTTGGTACCGTTGCTTCAGATTTAATCGTTATAAATAACGAGGAATTTGTCGTTTTCAAAACCTTATTAGTGAAAAGAGATGCTTTTGGTGTTTATACGAATGTAACGATGCCTTTTTCAACACAATCAACTGGATATTCCCTTGTACATAATTCAGACAATAATCACATCACTTTATTCAGACGAAATCTGTATGCCGAGTTTGACCTTAATCTAAATCTAATAACCAATGGTGATTTAGGCTTTATGTCTAACTACAATATGAACGAAGCTTATTTTGACAATGGGAATTATTTCTATTTCATAAATTTAAATAATGATAATTTGAAAAAATTCACAATTAGTTCGAATTTTCAGATTATTGACACAAGCGAGATGAGGGATCAAAACTCAATCTACGGTGTATACAAAAACGGTAGTGATTATTATTTATATGGAGGAAAAGTTGAACCTATGAATTTATTCTTCCTTCCAGATGGAACGACTTCTACTTCAATGGCATCCGATTTATTAATAAAGAATAATCCTTCAGACGATTTAATGGTTTTTGGGGAATATGTAAATGAGTTAAAACATGAAAAGCAATATTTGAAATTTGGTCATATGAATAGAATTTTGTTCGACGGGAATTATTCTGGACCAAGTTTTACCTATGAGCACAATGGAGCTGAAAGTTCAATGGCCTTCTTTTCAAAACAAGTTTTTACGGCAAATATTACAGGGAGTATTAAAGGCGTTACGGCTAATTACGCGATGGATTCAATTCTGCCAGGTCCAATTACTTCAAATGGTCAAAATTCATATTTTAATATTGACAACTACAACAGAGGTTATTATGTTGATAAACAAATGATACATGATCACCAAGTTGCCGTTACTCAAAACACTCCGAATTACGTTGCCCCATTTGGTATTCGTGAATGGCCTGCACACGGGAATACTTCGATTGGTCAAGCTGAAAATATTGCACATTTCTTTGACAGTAACAATAATGGTATTTACGAACCACAGTTAGGCGATTATCCTTCAATTTATGGTGACCGTTGTATTTTGTATGTTTATAATTTCCCTGAAACAGCAACAAACGGAGCAGGAGTGGAGGCACATCAATATAATTTTGTATTTGATTGTGATACATCAGAAGTGATTAAAAACACTGTTTTTATTTCAACTTATTTTGTTAATCGATCTTCAAATAATTATTCAGATGTCAAAGTTGGAACCTTTTTAGATACTGACTTAGGTAATTATGCAGATGATTACATAGGAACAAATGTGAATTTAGGGATGGTTTATGGCTACAATGGCGATGGGTTTGATGAATCAAATGGTTCCATTAACTTTTCTGACACACTTCCTTCGCTTGGTTTAATGATTTTGAAAGGGGCGAAATTAACTAACGATGGTCTTGACAATGCAATTGGTGTAAATCCAAATGAATCAGTCAATGGATTGGGCTATAATGATGGAATTGATGACAATGAATATATTGGTTTATCTGCTTCTCGAGGTTTTGATGGCACTTCTAATTTTCCAGCTGCAGATCCAACAACAGTTGCACAAACCAATCAAGTCTTAATGGGTAATTATTCGGATGGGTCACCAATAAATTACGGAGTTACACAAATCCACCATGTATATTTCGGTGATACTGATCCAAATTTCTATAGTTCTAATGGAATCGCACATCCAAATGATTATTCAGAACAAACAGTAAATAATCCTGCTGGAGACAGAAGAATTATAGCTTCTAGTGGTGGTAATTCTTTATTAAACAGTGGAGACACATTACAGTATATTACCGCTTATATTTCAACAATCGATTCAGTGAACGTTGGTGATATAAACGCACCGGTTCAAAAACTATTTTCGATGGGTTCTGAATTGAAAAACATGTTTGATTTAAATGATCCTGGATGCGCATTAAGTTTTCAATTTTACGAATCACCTTTTTCCGTTGGTATAAACGAAATGAATCAATTAGAATCAGTTTCGATTTATCCAAATCCTACAAGTGAAACATTAACGATTAATGGACTTGAGAATTCAGCCTTACTTACAGTTCTAAGTTTAAATGGGGTTCAATTATTGTCAAAACAGATTAATAATGGAGAAGAGGTGGATTTATCCTTCTTACCAAAGTCAATTTACATTTTGAAAATTGAAACTTCTAAAGGAGTAATAACCAAAAGAATCGTCAAAAATTAATTACTTATAATTTGAGAAGCCATCCGAAAGGGTGGCTTTTTTTTGTTTTTATCACTTTCTTTATACTCAAATAATTTAATATGCGTTTTTTAGTCATCCTTGGTTTCGTTTTTACATCTTTCAGCTTGTTTTCACAAGACTTAACAGCCGAAGAGGAAAAACTATTCATTGAACTTTCGAATACAATTGACAAGGACCTAGCGACAACAAAAGATTATTTTAATCGAGCCGTTCTAAATGCTAAGAAAGCTGATACAATTGCTGCAATCAATGATTATTCAAAAGCACTTGAATTAAATTCTGATCAAGAAGAAGTGTTTAATTCGTTTATTAACCGAGGTGCGCTTTATCAAAAACAGAAAAACTATCAATTGGCATTAAATGATTACAATTCAGCACTTGAAATTCAACCAAAGAGTGCTTTAGCCATGAACAATCGCGGTTTTCTGAAACAAGAACAACAACTTTATTCAGCAGCCATTGCTGACTTTGACCTTGCTCTTTCATTTGATCAAAAACATGAACGAGCATATGTAAACAAACTTACTATTTTACAATTATTAGGTAAAACGAAAGAAGCAAAAGCGGTTTGTGATGCTCTTATCTTGGCGCTTCCAAACGATGAGCGAAGCTATATCACTCGGGCAGATTTCTTTGTTTCAACTGGCGATTTATACGCTGCGCTTGTAGATTGGAACAGGGCAGAGGAGTTTGCAAAGTCAAATCCAGACTTTTACATTGAACGCTCCAAGTTCAAAGACGACGTTCTCAATGACGACAAAGGAGCAGTGGAAGATTGTCAAAAAGCAATAGAAACGAATCCATTGAACGCATATTACTATTTCATGCAAACCCGACCACAATTTGATTTACAAGCATTTGATTTAGTTCTGAAAAATTGCACAAAAGCAATTGAATTAGACCCGAAACTTGGGGATGCGTATGTCATGCGCGCAAATGTTGAAGATATGTTTGGTATGACACAGGAAGCAATAAAGGATTACGAAACAGCTATTTCGATTAATCCAACAGATTTGGATGCCTACAATCAGTTAATCATTGCTCTTGGTGTGCAGGGCAACTATGAAGAAGCACTTATAACAGCAAACCGTTATTTAACTCATGCTCCAAATGATTACGAAATGCTTTCGAATCGTGTTAAAATCTACCTAGGATTAAATAAAATGAATGAAGCGTTGAATGATTTAAAGACCTTACAAACGATTGAACCTAAAAATTCATTTGGATTTTATTTATCTGGTTATTTGAATGATTCCATTGGTAAAAGTGAAATTGCTTGTCAAGAAATGTTGAAGGCTGACCGTTTAAATTCTATCCAAGCTCATAATTTCTTGTATGAAAAATGTCCAGAATTGATGGATCCAACTTCACTCAAACTTGAAAAATTGTTCTATGATGCACTTGCATTAGAGGATCAACGTAAATTCAAGGAAGCAATTCTAAAGTATGATGAACTTATTGTTTTAGCCCCTGATTCTGCGTTGTTTTATTACAATCGAGGAAAAGTCAAGCGAACGCTAGAGTTGCACAAGGAAGCAATTGTTGATTATAATAGTGCTATTCAACTGTTCCCAAATGAAGTTACGTTTTGGGTTTCACGCGCCGTTTCTGAGCTTTATAGTAGAGATACAATTGCAAGTGTTAACACTTTGAAAAAAGCAATCGAAATAAACCCTTCTTATCCAATGAGTTATTTTAATTTGGGCTCTGTACTTTTTGAAAAAAAACACTATGAAGAAGCCATTCCTTTTCTTGAATTGGCTATATTTTATCAATCGTTTTATCCAAAAGCGTACATGTGTTTGGGGGAATGTTATGTGCAACTGAAAAATTATTCGCGTGCTTGTGAAGTGTACAAAAGAGCTGAAGAAATTGGTATTAATGAAGCCTTTGCAAAGCGTGTAAAAGTCTGTAATTTCAAATAATGTTTGATTAAATCTTAATTTGTAAGATTCAGTTACGCCAACTTGGACACCACCAACAACAGTAATTGATCCATCTTTACCAACGAGTTCAAATGAGACACGCTTTACAAGTGATGCTGGGTTGATGTATAAAAACGATAAATTGTCAGTAGGTTTAAGTGTGACACAATTGAATCAAGCGCGCTATTCTTCTGATTACCGAGATAAAATGCATTTACATGCGTATGCTGATTATCTTTTTCAGATATCTCCAAAATTAAAAATGAAACCTCAAGTGATTGTTACATCTGATCTAGTTAAAATAAGTGCCTTGCTCAATTTAATTACAACATTAAACGATAAATTCCATTTTGGGATAGGAGTAAGGTCTACTGAATCTGTAAATTTTATGGCGGGATGGGATATTAAAGAAAAATATCGACTGCGTTATTCGTATGATTTAGGAATCAATAGTTTAAATTCTAGCAGTTCTGGTAGTCACGAATTCTGCTTAGGTTTTCTTTTGAAATAATCCTATAAATAGGTAAGGATCAAATTCGAAAACTGTTGAATACGTGGTTTGTCAGCAACATTTTTCGCTTGTTGCAAACCTTGTACATACCAATCAATTGCTTCTTGATCATTTCCTTTTTCGCCTGCTAGATTACCCATTTCTAAGTAAAACAATAAATCATTCGCACTTTGCATAACCGCTGTATTAGTTAATGTTTGTGTTTCAATTTTCATACTACAAATTAACTCCTACAAGGTTAATTCAATGTTAGCAAGACTTCAACTTTAGGTTATTAATTCACAAAAAAAAAATCCCGGTCCATTTTGAATGAACCGGGATTTTAAAATTAAAGGGATTGTACTTATTTCGTTACAATATCCATTTCATCAACTATGTGTTTCGCACCAGCGTATTTGTCGATCAACCACAATACGTAACGAATATCAACATTGATTGTACGTTGTAATTTTTTATCGAAGATAACGTCACCAGCCATCGCTTCAATGTTTCCATCAAATGCCAAACCGATTAATTCACCTTTTCCGTTCAATACTGGAGAACCTGAGTTACCACCTGTAATATCATTATCAGTTAAGAAACATACTGGCATGTAACCAGCTTTGTCAGAATAACGACCGAAATCTTTCGCTTTCGCCATGTCTAACATTTTTTGCTCCAAGTCAAATTCTGAATCACCTTTTTTGTATTTTTTTACTAAACCATCCATTGTAGTATAGTAATTCACTTTCGCATCATTGCGTTTGTCAGCTGGTAAAGCTTTTACTTTTCCGTATGTCAAACGTAACGTTGAATTCGCATCTGGATATTGAATAGGCGCCAATTTAGACTCACGTAAACCTTGAACCAATAAACGGAAAGACGCAGAGTAATCATTTTGTGCTTTTGCAATCTCATCTGATTTTGAACCGATGTGAACGATCAAATCTTCTGACAATTTATACATTGGATCATTTGTAATCATTCCTTCAGATGGGAAATCTAAGAAAGCCATCATTTTCTCTTCAGAAGTAAACAAACTTAAAAGGAACAATGAATTTACATATTTATCATATTCTCCGTTGATTGCAACTACAGAAGGAGCAATTTGATAACCAACTGATTTCGTTGCATACAATGCTAACTCAGCTCTTAAGATATCCTTTTCAGCAGGAAGATACAATTCAGCAAAGAATGCTTTGATTGCTTCTTCTAATTCAGGACGCATTTGTGCACGTGTAGCAGCATCAGCATTAGCATAAGCAACCATTTGTTTACCAAATGAACGAGAGATAGTTCCGTAAGAAGAGCAACGTAACAATTGTTGTAAGTAGTTATCGTGTCTTGCTTTTTCGTTTGTCAATTTGTAATAGTTATTGATTGTTGCAACAACATTACCATATTTCTCTTTATTCGCAGGTTTATTTGCCCATTTGTTGAATTTCGCTTCTTGTTCAGCTTTCAATTTAGCTGTTTGGAATTGAGAAAGAGCATCAATCATTCCTTGACGGTTTTTCCAGTAATTCGCAACACCGGCATATTTAGAAGCATAAATCAAATTTAAAGCATCACTTTGATCCATGTACTTTTTCATTTGATCCATTCCCGTTTTAGAACCTTCAACCCAAGCAGGATAAGCAAACTTCACGTTTTGCTCAATTCCACCAGCTGGCATCCAACGATTTGTTCTTCCTGGGTAACCAAGAATCATTGCGAAATCATTTTCTTTAACACCACCAATATTTACTGTTAAGTGTTGTTTTGGTTTCAACGGAACATTGTTTACATTGTAGTCAGCAGGATTTCCACTAGCATCAGCATATACACGGAACATAGAGAAATCACCAGTATGACGTGGCCATTCCCAGTTGTCTGTGTCTCCACCGAATTTACCAACATTTTCAGGAGGTGTTCCTACTAAACGAACATCTTTGTAATCTTGGTAAACGAAGTAGTAATACTCATTTCCTTGGAAGAATGAACGAACAGAAACAGTGTATTTTCCACCTTCGTTGTTTTCTTTTTCAATCAAAGCAACTTCTGCAGCAATCGCTTTTTCACGCTCTGCTTCAGTCATTCCTGGATTTACTTTCGCTAAGATTCGTTTTGAAACATCATCCATACGCACGAAGAAACGAACGTACAATGATTTTGGTTTTAACTCGTCTTTTTTCGTTGCTGCCCAATAACCATTTTTCAAATAGTTTGATTCAGCTGTTGATAATTCAGCAATTGCATCGTATCCACAGTGGTGATTCGTTAATAACAAACCATCTTTCGAGATAACCTCTGCAGTACATCCACCGTTAAATTGAACGATTGCATCTTTTAATGAGTGATTGTTAATAGAGTAAATCTCTTCAGCAGTTAACTGAAGTCCCATTTTCTCCATGTCACGGTGATTCAAGCGATCAATGAACATCAAGAACCACATACCTTCATCAGCACGAGCAAATGACCCGAACATCAAAACAAAGGCAAGTAATGTAATTTTAAATTGTTTCATACGTTTTTGTTTGTTATTAATTACCTCTGTAATTCAACATTGACGTAGCATGTCAACTTTAAATGTCGTTTCACACAAGGCTATTTTCTTTTTTTGTTTTTGGTTAAAACTTGCGCCGTAAAAATACACAACTTTTCTCAAAAAAATCACCCTTTTGACTAAGGATTCATGCCGTTTATCTAAAAATTAACTCATCTGTAAAAAGCCATGTATCATTTCCTGCTCC
>JBDKHH010000190.1:0-26698 GCA_039797785.1 Bacteroidota bacterium
AGAAGAAGGTTCTTCCAATAAACGTTGTCCATTGGACGTTAAACTGTCTTGTAAATCTGCTCCATTGGTTGCGCGTACTGAAATGAAATAGAGTTGATTGTAAATTGGGCTAGCTAATACGTGTGAAATAGCATTTGTAGCATTTACGTTCCAATTCAATACGTCTGTACCATTCGGACTTGTTCCAATTGCTACTTCTATTTGTGAAACACCGGAATGAAGATCTTCGGCAAGCCAATTTCCTTCTAATGTCGTCAAATACGTTGTGTCGATATCTGTACTATTTCCATCATTTACTGATTGAATCGTTGGTGCTGTCCAATCTACTTTGTATAATTCATACGCTTCGTCCGACCATAAATCATCTGTGTCCAGAACAAATGATCGAACCAACCCTGCGTTTGAATTGTTTTCACTTTGTGCAAAAAAGGCTGAAGTTGGTCCAACACTAATCGTTTCATTTCCTGAACGACTTTGATACACACGCACATTGTCGTATTCCACCAAACAATTTCCTGTTCGCAATGAAACGGAATTCCCAGACGTTAAAGGCGTTGGATCTTGCCATTCGCAAACAAAAACATCATTAACGAAAACGCGAATCCATCCTGAAGTAGGTGAGTAAGTAACTTTGTAATCGTATTGTTCGTTGGTATTTACGGTGCAATTTACTACAGTTTGCATGGTGAAAACGTCATTCACCACTTCGTAAATTTCAGCTTTATTTGTTGAGTTTCTAAAGTAAACAAAGTAAGAATTTCCTCGGTTTGGCAATGTTGCATCGTCGCAAAAGAAATGCAATCCTGCACGCTGATTTGCACCCGTTGATGTTATTGTTTGTTTCCAATGGTACAAATAATCAGATAGGTTGTTTTGCACTAAACTGATCGACGCATTTGTATTACTAAGCGCGATATCTGAATTGATAAACGCTGAATTGACAAGATTCCATGAATCGGTTTGAGCAATCCAATCTGTTGAATTGTCTTGAAAATCTTCGTTCAAGAATCCAAGTGTTGTATTTGCTTTCCATCCCAAATATCCTGAAGGTTTTGCACCGGCTAAGAAGTATTTTTCACTAACAGATGTCACAGCATTATCCGTGAACGAAACATTCCAATCTGCCGTTTTCCAATCGTTCAAATTGGCGATAGAAGTTGTTGGAGGAACAGTATTTGGAACGACTGATGTCCAATTTACGGCCCAACCAGCTGCGGTTGTTCCACAATCTGAGCGGAATTCAACCAAGATAGAACCACCAGTTGAGGTGATTGTTCCGGGAGAAGTTGTTCCTGAATATTGTCCAATTAACGGCGCATCAATAGAATTTCCATCGTAAATAAACAGGTAATCGTAGTTTAATTCGGTCGAAAAACTGTTGAAATTAAGCGTTATGCTCGTAGCATTATTAGGCTGAAACAACCACAAATTGCGCTCGTCATCTGAGTAATTTGCGCCATTTCCACCCGTATCATAAAATGCGCCACTCGTTGTTGTTAAGGTTGTAATTGTTGGATTATTGTTAATCAAACGATAGTATTTTTCCCAATCCCAATTGATTCCAGGATCCGTATGCGTTTGATTTGGATAATGTTGATGTCCTTTGATTTTTGTACAACCACCGATTAAATTTGTGCCAACGGTTGCTATGCCATAATAGGTGCGCAAAGCAGGAATACCATAACCACTGTTAACAATGTCGCGACTTAAATCCGCGCTCGCTTCATACATTGCTTGCGTGTACCAACTTGGGTCGTTCACGTAACCTTCATGTTCATACCCAATCGTATACGGATTTTCAGAACCGACGTGCCAAGCCTTGTCTGCTTCGTCGACCATTTGGGTGATTTGTCCATCGGAACTTCTCACCACATAATGATAGGAAACACTTGACGCACAGTTTTGTGACCATGAAATCGCTCCTGCGTATGAACCTTGAATCGTATGAATGGTAATTGCCGAAACGGGAGTTCCAGCGCGCGAACTGATGTTACAACTTGGAGCAGGATTCCAAATAGCTGGACCATATTGTGTAGATTTGTTTTGTTGTACAACGTATGATTCCTGTTGTTCATTTTGAATTCCTGTTTCGGAAATGCGGATTGTTTTAGCGCTTAAGATGTTTAAATTTTGTTCGCCAAAAATCGATTGTAAATTGAACTGGTAAGCTGAAAAACCAAAACGGTTAGCCATTTCATTGTCCATCAAAAAATGCAGAATTTCATACGATTGAATTTCTCTTGCAAAATGATTCACAAGCCCTGAATCTGGAATTTCCGATAAATCCAATAAGGTGAAATGTAGTTGTTCTCCAAGATTTGTAGATGCATTTTCTGGCAAGTGAAAAAGCACATCAAAAGCAGATGCATACCCTAAAATTTGCGTTTCTACTGAAAGTTTTTGTGCTTCTACCGAAAACCCACTAAGCGTGGCAATCGTTTTACCATTTTCAAGGAAATAATCTGCACCATCTTCAAAAACACCCATTACTCCGAAAGGAAGTGGCATTCCACTGCATGAAACCTGATCTTCAAAAGAAATGTTTCGAATGTGTGTGTTGGTATAAGCAACTGCTTCTAAAACGCCCTTTGGGATTGTTGGATGTGCAGAATAAGCTGATTGAAATGCAGTTTCATATTGTCCAAAGCATGAAAATGCAGTGAAAAGAAAAATGTAGAGTAATCGTTTCATATTCAGGTTGATTCAGACCTCTAAAATAGAGAAATCAAGCCAAAAATCAGCGTTTATTTTGTTTTTTTCTTTTCTCTTCCAACCATTTTGGCACTTCTTTTCCTCTGCCTTTTTGCTGATCTCCCAATAGTTTATCGATTAAGTCAGGACGTTGCGCTTTCGTTAATCGTTGACGAATCCAATCTTGATTTTCACGTTTGTACCAGAAGAAATACTTGTTTTGATTCAATTTTTCTTCTTTGGTCTTCACCGTTTTGATTGGTTTCAATGTATACGGATGAACTCCAGTATAATAAATCACTTCCGCAACTGTCATTGGTGTCGGCATGAAATCTTGTACTTGTTCCAATTGGAAGCCCATGTCTTTCGTTTCTGCAGCCAAATTTGCCATATCTTCCTCTTCACATCCTGGGTGAGATGAAATGAAATACGGAATCAACTGTTGCTTTAAATTGTGTTTTTCAGAAATGCGATCATATTTCTCCTTAAACAAGTGGAAAATCTTGAATGATGGTTTACGCATCACACGCAATGTCGCGTCAGACGTATGTTCAGGGGCAACTTTTAATCGGCCAGAAACGTGTCTTGTGATAACTTGCTCGATGTACTCATCGTGATTTCCATCTGAGTTGTTTTTATTGAAATCATCCACCAATAAATCATAGCGAATTCCAGAACCAACAAAGGCTTTTTTCACTTTTGGATTGGCATCGACTTTTCGGTACAATTCCGTCATTGGTTTGTGAGAAGTATCCAAATTGCTACAAATCACAGGATGAATACAACTTGGAGAAGAACATCGCGCACAAATTGCTTCGTCCTTACCTTTCATTTTATACATATTGGCAGATGGACCACCCAAATCGGAAATGTAACCTCTAAATTCTGGGTGATTTACCACTTGTTCCACTTCATCCAAAATGGATTTTTCACTACGCGAGGCAATGAATTTTCCTTGATGTGCTGAAATCGTACAAAAACTACATCCACCAAAACATCCGCGATGCATGTTGATGGAGAATTTAATCATATCGTAAGCTGGAATCGCACCACGCTTTTTGTACCGCGGATGCGGTAAGCGTGTATACGGTAAATCAAACGATTGATCGATTTCCTTTTCCATCATCGTTTTGTAGGGCGGATTAATCACCAAGGTTTGATCACCAACGTGCTGAATAATACGGTTTGCTTCCCATTTATTGGATTCAACTTCTACGATTTTGAAGTTGGCAGCATATTTCAGTTTGTCAGTTAAACATTCTTCATGACTTGCCAATTCAACTGTTTCCCAGTTTTTGTTTTTGGGTAATTCTTCCGATTTATCTTGTAAAAAAGCAACTTGCTTAATGGTTTTGAGATTGCTGAATGGAACGCCTTTTTTGAGCAATTGCAACATTTCACGCAAAGGTTGATCGCCCATTCCGTATACTAAAATGTCAGCTTTGGAATCAACAACAACCGATGGTTTCAATTGATCTTCCCAATAATCGTAATGTGTTACGCGGCGAAGTGAGGCTTCAATTCCACCGATCATAACAGGAACATCTGGATACAGTTCTTTCAGAATATTGGTGTAAACCGTTGTTGCATAATCTGGACGAAAACCAGCAGCACCGCCAGGTGTGTAGGCATCCGTTGAGCGAAGACGTTTATTTGCTGTGTAATGATTCACCATGGAATCCATACATCCAGCAGTAACACCAAAGAAATATTTTGGTTTACCCAATTTTTTGAAATCTCGTAAATCATCTTTCCAATTGGGCTGTGCAATGATTCCAATTTTGAATCCTTCGTCCTCAATAATACGTCCAATTACAGCTGTCCCGAAAGAAGGGTGATCCACGTAAGCATCCCCAGAAATTAAAATCACATCGAGCTCATCCCAGCCGCGTTTTTCTACTTCTTTTTTCGTAATTGGTAACCAGTCGGTTATTGGTCTCTCCTCCATCATAGTGCAAAAATACGGAAATAAATATCCTTAAAAAATGTAAAATTTATTAGAATTAAAAGATTGTTTTTAACTTAACGCCTTGATGCGAAATTTGTTCATTTGTGCGTTTGCGGTTATTTACCTTTTGACAGCTTGTTCAGGAGGTGAGAATGGCATGAACAAAACTGAAGAAGCACGTTTTCAGCCTAGTTTAATCGACATGAATACCTTCGAAACGGATGCTGAAAAATTTATCTCATTTCCGATTTGGTTCAATGATTCAATCATTAAAGCGCAGCACATTCACAAAATAACACGCGACTATTTTTCGTTTGACCCAGCCGATACGCTCGAAATGAAAGAGTTGTATTTGGAAGTGCCTCGTGAACGAAGAGAATATTGGTTTTCTGAAAATGGAGGCTTGAAAGAAATGAAAATTTCGTATTTCTACGATGATCAGGAAATTGGAGCGGCTCATTATGTGTACTCAACTGAAAAAGATAAACATGGCTTTGCAAAAGTGATGATAAAATCTGACACTAATGTTGTGATCGATTGGGATGAAAAAGAAATGGAATTTCCTGTTAGAACACATCAATTGATCAAAGAATCGAAAAAGTATGTTGCCTACAAGGATAATCAAACAGGTGATTTTTTGTATTTCATGCTGAACAAAAAGTTTTGGGGTCCACTTTCGGTTGATTCAATCTTGAATCCATCTCATCGCGACGTTGTAGTTTTGGGCAGCTGTTTCCATCCTAGTAAAAAATACCAAGTACAAAATAAAGTCAAAGAACGTAACGTTACAAAGTTTGTTTATTATAAGAAGTCTAAAAAGATAGAGTCTATAATTCGTGAAGAATATCCATTTACAATTAAACGAAGTATTCTTTTTGATAAAAAAGGCTGGTGTACTGGTTTTATAGATTCTACGTTTACAGATAAAGAATTTTTGACAAGAACCGTTTCTGAAATTAAAGTGGATAAGCATAAATTGCCTATCAAAATCGTGAGAAAGAAGTTAAATCAGTTAAATGAAACTGGTCGAATTGTTATAGAAAGAATAAAGTATGAATAATCGTAATCAAATTTTAAGAAAGGTAATTTTAGTTCCAATCTACCTTTTGTTTGTTGTGTTTTTTGGATTTGGACAGGATGAAGTTCAACAAGACACCATTAACGGTCAAGTCTATCATGTCTACCCATTTCCGATAGAGATACAACCGCACATGAATTATTATGTGGCGATGAAACGATCGAAAGATGACCGTGTCTCGAAAAAGGAATATCTCGAAATGATTTATGGTGAGTATCCAGAAATGACGCGCAAAGAACTAAAAGAGATCAAGCGTGAAATGAGAAGAGAATTATTCTCCACGAACAGATACCGAAAAGAAAACAAACATTTAAACGGGAAATTTAAGAAAGCGGTTCGCAAAAATCCGTATCCTTTATTGGAACAGCGCTATTCGCTGGAACATGATGTAATTCCAAGTTTGGATAATATTCCAGACGGCAAGTATGTTCAATATTTCGACATATTTTTGATGATGGATCAAAAAGGAAAGACACATTTGGTTGAAAACCAAGTTGCTGGATATTTTACCATTAAAAACAATATGCTTGACGGAGATGCTGTTTGGTTGAATGCCAAAGGTGATACCTTGAAAAAAGGCCGTTTTGAAAATGGAGTAAAAGTTGGCGAATGGACGCTTGAAAATCGTAAAGTTGGTTATTCAATAAATCCAATCAATGCAAAGCTTTATATTGAGAGAGGTTATCCAGATATGGATACAATTCGTGAGATAGTAAATTTTTCAGGAGGGTTTAAGAATGGACTTTATGCCAAATATGAAAATTCTGTCTATCCTGTTGAACAAGGACAATTCAAAGACAACATTGCTGTTGGCGAATGGTTGGAGCGCGAAGTTGGATTTACGGGCAAAGGGAAAAATAAGAAACGCAATCGCAACAATGTTGTTGTAACCTTTAGATATACACCTTCATCTGCTGAAACAGTGGCTCATCAGCCTTTTATACGTAAACGATTAATTAAAGACACGGATTACAAAAGTCCATTTGATTTCATAGCGAAGTATTCACCGTCAATTTCGTTTTCACGACTTTATTCAATTAACTATCCAAAAGATCCAGATATTGAATTAGAAGAAGAGACAATCAATTCGTATGAAGGAGAGATTTATGAAGAGGAATATTACGAGGATGAAATGTATTATGAAGATGAGATCTATTACGAAGAAGATAGTGACTATGAAGAAGATTATTACTACGGAGAAGGTGTAGGTTTTAACAATACAACGTATGATCCGAAAACTGGAAAGTATATTTCAACAGTAAAATTGATGGACAGTTTGGGTCTTATTTATCGCTATGAAGGAGTCTATGAAAAGCGCTATCCAAACGGACAATTAATGGTGCGATATGAATTTAAAGATGGAAAATTACTGGAAGAGGATACGATTTATTGGGACAACGGAAAACCGTATGATGTAATCACTTTTGATGCAGATTCCAATCAATACATTCAGCGAGTGTATGACTATAAAGGTAAATTGTACAATGAAATTGTGTACGATTCAATTGGTGAATACAAACGTGTAAACTTTGAACCTTCAACAGTGAAATATTTCATGCTTGACGGCTTCAATGTTGAGGATGAAAAGAATGCGCGATACTTTTTCTATGATAAACTAGATACGCTTGAGAATGATTTATCGGGGATTGATTCCTTAATCCTATTTAGATCTTGGTTCAAAGAGGATACTTCACTACTTTATTCACGCAGTTATTTCCCGCAAGATCGTGTTTTAAAATTTAGTTCATATTCCATTTTGAATACACCATCCGTAAGTTCAGAATTGACATTTAGTGAGAATTTTGAAAGTTGGACAGGAATCAAATATTATGAATTTGGCAATTTAAATTTAAAAACGACTACATCTGCTTCTTACAGCGAATGGGAAGAAAAAGACAGTATCCCGCAACGTCACGTAAATGAATTTGGAAGAAACTTTATGACGACAGACGAATATGTTCTTTTGCAAGAAAACAAACCATTTACTGGAGATGTAACAATTGTTGTCAATGAAAATGGTGTTTCTTTAAGTTCTGATGGCGAAATTAAATTAGAACTTCCTAGAGGGTACGTTTTAAGCGACAAAATGCACAAAGATTTAGAAAAATACAAAGCAACTGGAAAAACAAAGTATCCGGAATTATTCAGTGTAATAGACGCTTCCGATATTGATGATGATTTTTCAGATGGAATTTTTAGTTCGTTATTCGGTGGTTTCATAGGCGAATTTGTTCAAATGCCTTATGCCGACTATTATTATGAAGATGAACGTGAACTTAAGCATTACAATGAAAAGCATTCTGCGGCATTCACGAAGACTATTGAAGGTCATATGGTTGATGGTCTTCCAGTTGGTGTTTGGACGATGAAAGATCAGTTTGGTAAAATGAAAGTTGAAGTGCCATTTGAAAAAGGCTTGGTAAATGGAACGGTTAAAGAATACGATTATGCTTTCCCTCGTGCTAAATACAACGATTATTATGAGTACGAGCCTGACTATTTACAAGACTCAACACCAAAGAAAAAACAGTATTATTTGTATTCGATAACGGAATATAAAAACGGTCTTAAAAACGGAAAAAGTGAACAGTACAATTGGTTAGGAGAAATTGAAAAACAAGATTATTTTAAAGATGGATATAAAGACGGTCCAAGCTTCGAACGAAATAAATTAGCGTATACAAGTCTTAACTTCAAAGAAGGTGCATTGGATGGTTATGTTAAAACCTATTTAACCTTAGATGGAAAAGATTCAACATTGTTATATGATTTGAATTTCCAAAATGGATCCTTACAAGGTGAATCAAAAGCATTCCATTTGAACGGTAAATTGGCTAAAAGAGGCTTTTTCTTGAATGGTGACCCAATCGATGATTATGAAGCGTTTGATACGTTAGGGTTTAAATATCACTACGTCAAATTCTTGTATTCTTTCCCTGTCGAAGAGAAAATTTGGGAAGAAAATGAATTGAGCGTACGCTATTTATTCGATTGGAGAGATTCGATTTTCTTCCAACCATCTGATATTACTACTTCCCAAAGTTTGGAGCGCACATTGGCACAGTTGGGAATTGGTGGCGATTATTACGAACGTCCTTATTACGGTCGTCCAAGTCTTGTGAACAAAACAGGAATCGATTATCATATCACAAAATACTATCCGAATGACACAATTGCACGTGACGGAGCAATTACTGCAGGGAAAAAAGTAGGTTGTTGGAAATACTGGAGCTATGAAGGCGAAATGCTTTATGAGGTTGATTATTTTGATACCATTCTAGTAATCAATGATTCAGTTCAATTCAAAGCAAAAGGAATCCTAACAGATTACAACGCCAAAGGAGAAAAAATCAGTGAAAGTTATGTCATTGAGAAATTTGAAAAATACGATTGTTCGCATACCGACCACTATGAAATTCGTCAGTTGATGACTGTTTGGCAAGGTAAAGACACGGTTGACCGTATGAATGGTTACGTGAAAAACTATTACGATAACGGAGTGCTTCAAAACGAAGGTATGATGAAAGACGGATTACCATCTGGTGTTTGGAAATATTATGATCCGTATGGCAAACTGAATCAAGTTGGTAATTACGTATTGGGAAAACGTGATGGAAGATGGCTTGGTGGAGATTTATCGAAGACAAAATACTTGGGAGATATTTGTTTGAATCCAAACTTGCCTGATTTAGAAAAAGAAATTAAATACCGCGAGAAGTTATTGGATATCGTGATTACCAATTATAAAATGGGTAAAGCCTTAAACAAAGAATTTTACGATGTGGATTTGAACTCATATGATGAAGAGGGTGATGTTGAAGAGATAGAGTCAGATATTGATTTAAGATAAACTGTTTAATAACGTAAAAAGAGATGATCATTTGGTCATCTCTTTTTGTTTTGTAGGGTTTCTTAATCGGAGTTTGATTACATTTGTCATGCAAATAGTTACAAAATGATTAGACTAGAACAATACGAAGAAGTACAAGCTCAATCGACGCTTGTTATCTTATCAGATAAAAAAACGAAACTCGAAAAAACACTTGGAGAGGATGTAATCGCTTACCACAAAAAGTTTCAAAAAAGTGATGACAAATTTGACTTCTTGAAAGGAGTGAATGGTTTCACATTTTTTGTAAAAAGCGATCAAAAAGCCGAAGAATTAAGAGTCATTGGTGCAAAAATCATTGTGCAACTTTCAAAAGATGTGAAAAGTGTTTCATTGATTGGAACTGCGGCAGATCAATTAAATGTTGCGGAAGGAATGCTTTTGTCTTCGTACCAATTTATCAAGTATTTTAAGGATGCTGATAAAAAGAAATTGGGATTGGAAACCGTCCTTTTAAGTAAAGAAGTTTCTTCGAAAAAAATAAATGAATTGATTGATACCGCTAAGGCTGTTTTCTGGGCGAGAGATCGCGTGAATGAGCCTGTTTCTCACTTGAATGCAACGCAATTAGCAGAAGCGATTAGTGAATTGGGAACGGAAGCTGGTATGACAGTTCAGGTTTTAGAAAAAACACAAATCGAATCACTTAAAATGGGTGGTTTATTGGCGGTAAACAAAGGATCTATTGATCAACCAACATTTACAATTGTTGAATACAAGCCAGAAAAGGCAATCAACAAAAAACCAATTGTTTTGGTTGGAAAAGGAGTTGTGTACGATACAGGTGGTTTGAGTTTGAAACCTACGCCAGGCTCGATGGATGTCATGAAAAGTGACATGGCTGGAGCGGCGTGTATGGCTGGAACAATTTACTTGGCGGCGTTACAAAAATTGAAAGTACATATCATCGCGTTGATTCCTGCAACAGATAATCGTCCAGGATTGAATGCGTATGCTCCGGGTGACGTGATTACAATGTATGATGGAACAACAGTTGAAGTGTTAAACACGGATGCTGAAGGAAGAATGATTTTAGCAGATGCATTGGCGTATTCAAATAAGTTTAAACCTGAATTGGTAATTGATGCAGCAACTTTAACGGGAGCAGCATTAAGAGCTATCGGAACAAAAGCTTCTGTGATTATGGGGAATGCTGATGATAAAGTCTTCGATCAATTGGAAAAAGCAGGAAATGAAGTACATGAACGTACTGTTCGTTTTCCTTTCTGGGATGATTATGCAACTGAAATTAAATCGTCAATTGCAGATTTGAAAAATTTAGGCGGACCAAATGCAGGAATGATTACAGCAGGTAAGTTTTTAGAGCATTTTGTAAAATCTCCTTATATTCACATGGATATTGCAGGACCAGCTTGGTTGGATGCAAAAGAAGATTACAAAGGTCAAGGCGGAACAGGAGCAGGTATTCGCTTGTTGTTCAACTTTTTGAAAAAATATAAATAATGGAGAAAGAGAAGGAAAAAGAAAAGGATTTAGGTAATCCTAATCCGATACGCGTTGGAATCTCCATTGGTGATATCAATGGTATTGGTCCAGAAGTAATTATCAAAGCCTTGAATGATTCACGTATGTTATTGGAATGTATGCCAATCATTTATGGATCCACAAAAGTATTTGCACATTATAAAAAAGTACTTGACGAAAACGACTTTAATTATCAATCGTGTAAAACGGCTGAGGAAGCGCATATTCGTAAAGTAAATGTGGTGAATGTTTGGAACGATGAGGTTGAATACCAAACGGGTCAAGCAACAGAAAATGGTGGTAAACACGCATTTCTTTCGTTGGAACGAGCAACCCAAGATTTGGCAGCAGGTAAAATTGATGTACTTGTGACGGCTCCAATTTCGAAAGATGCCATGGCTAAATCAGGATTTAAATTTCCTGGTCACACAGAATATTTAGCAGATTTAGCAGGAACGGATGACGCTTTGATGGTTATGGTTTCAGGGAATTTGCGTGTTGCATTGGTTACGACGCATATCCCGTTGAAAGAAGTAAATACTACCTTGACAAAGGAATTGATTTTACAAAAAATCAAAACGTTTGAAACAAGTTTGAAAAAGGATTTTGGACTTATTCGTCCGCGCATTGCTGTGTTTGGATTAAATCCACATGCTGGTGAAAACGGAAAAATGGGAACAGAAGAGCAAGAAATCATCGCTCCAGCTATCAATGCTGCGAAAAATGAAAATATCTTGGCTTTTGGACCATATCCTGCAGATGGTTTCTTTGGATCCAATGCACGTGCTCAATTTGATGGTGTGTTGGCAATGTATCACGATCAAGGTTTGGCGGCGTTTAAAGCCTTGGCATTTGAGGATGGTGTGAATTATACAGCAGGTTTACCAATTGTACGAACATCACCTGATCACGGGACAGCTTTCGACATCGCAGGACAAAATAAAGCAAGTGAACAGTCAATGCGTAACGCAATTTATGTAGCAATGGACATTCATAAAAACCAGATTTTCGCCAAAGAAATTGGTGCTAATCCGTTGCAAATTAGTCCAAAAGAGAAGAAACGCTCGAATAGCGATATAGAATAATGATAGTATTTAGTGAAAAAATCAAAGGATATTAACAACTTTAAGTTAAAATTGTTACCTTTGCCCTCCAATTTTCGTTCAGTGTGAAGTCAGAAAGAGAATATATTATTCCGTTTATAGGCTTGAAACTTGGGTTTCACGAGTATCAATACGATATTAGTGATACGTTCTTTGAAGAAAGAGAATATTCGATCATTCACAAAGGAAAAGTGAATGTGACCTTGGTGCTTGAAAAGAAAGAGACCATGTTGATTGGCGAGTTCGTCATTAACGGGGCTGTTTTTACAGATTGTGACCGATGCAATGACCCAATCGAGGTTCCTGTTAAAGGAAGTTATCGAGTGGTGTTTAAGTTTGCGTTAGAGCCAAGTGATGATGAAACATTGATTGTGTTGCATCCAGATTCGTATGAGCTAGACATTCGTGATAACTTGTATGAATTGATTACTGTGTCGTTGCCAATTCGTTTGGTACATGCAGAGGGAGAATGCAACGAAGAGATGATGGAGTTATTGAATAAATACACTGTTCAGCGCGAAGAGAGTGATGATGAAGACCAAGATGATTGGGACGATGATGACGATTGGGACGATGAAGAAGATGACGACGATGGAGAAGACGATTTCGATCCGAAAGATCCACGTTGGGCAACATTAAGAAATTTGAATTAAAACAAATATAAATAAAGTAAAATGGCACATCCTAAGCGAAAAATATCGAAGACACGCCGTGACAAGAGAAGAACGCACAAAAATGCAGTTGCAAATAACATCGCAACTTGTCCAACAACAGGGCAACCGCATTTGTTCCACCATGCACACTGGCATGAAGGTAAACTTTACTATAAAGGGAAAGTTGTAGCAGAAAAAGAAGTAGCAATTTAATTGCTGCGTTCACTTAATCTTCTTCTTCATGAAGATTGGAATTGATATTTTAGGCGGTGATTTTGCTCCTGAAGCGAATATTTCGGGAGCGATTCTAGCTAAAAAAGAACTTCCAAACGATGTAAGACTCGTTCTAATAGGCGACAGAGAGCAAATCTCGAGTGGCCTTTCGTCGTTTGGTGAAAATGTGGACGATTATGAGATTGTTCATGCTCCTGATGTTATCACGATGCATGACCATCCAACGCGCGCTATTCCGCAAAAACCAAACAGTAGTATTGCTGTAGGATTCGACTTGCTTGCAAGTAAGGATATACAAGCATTTGCTAGTACTGGAAACACGGGAGCAATGTTGGTTGGCTCAATCTATAAAATCAACACAATACCTGGAATTATTCGTCCATGTATCACATCAACGTTGCCTGCAATCGATGGAACAAGCACTATTTTATTAGATGTTGGTTCAAATGCTGATTGTAAAGCGGATGTGCTTTATCAATTTGCAGTGCTAGGCGCCTTGTATTCTAAGAATGTTTATGGCATTGAGAATCCACGTGTGGCATTGTTGAATATTGGTGAGGAGGAAACGAAAGGTAATTTGTTGACTGTTGCAGCGCATAAATTAATGGCAGAATCTGATGATATCAATTTTATTGGTAACTTGGAGGGTCGTGATATCTTTTTTGGTAAAGCGGATGTTATTGTTTGTGACGGATACACCGGAAACATCGTATTGAAAGAGGCAGAAGGGATTTATACCCTAATGAAAAAGCGAGGTATTCAAGATGAATATTTTGATCGTTTCAATTACGAGAACTACGGTGGAACACCAATTTTGGGTGTGAAAGGAAACGTTATTATCGGACATGGAATGTCAAATGATATTGCCGTGAAAAATATGATATTACATTCATACGAGGTAGTCAAATCTGGTTTGGCATCACGTGTGAACGAAGCATTTAATTAATATGGGAAAAGTTACTGCAGCAATTACAGGTGTTCAAGGATATGTTCCTGACTATGTAATGACAAATGACGAGCTTGCGAAAATCGTGGATACTTCTGATGAATGGATCACGTCACGCACGGGTATCAAAGAAAGAAGAATCCAAAAGGAAGGCGCTTCTTCTGATATGGCTGCGGCAGCGGTTGCTCAATTGCTGGAGAAAAAAGGAATCGATCCAATGGAGATTGATTTGGTTATTTGTGGTACGGTTACACCAGATTACCATTTTCCAAGTACCGCAAACGTTATTTGTGATAAAGTTGGAATGAAAAACGCATGGGGCTTTGACCTTATTGCTGCTTGTTCTGGATTTATTTACGCCTTGACAACAGGAGCTCAATTCATTGAAACAGGTAAACACAAAAAAGTAATTGTAATTGGCGTTGATAAAATGTCTTCGATTCTTGATTATGAAGATCGCACAACTTGTGTGATTTTTGGTGATGGAGCAGGAGCTGTTTTGTTGGAACCAAATGAAGAAGGACTAGGTGTGATTGATTCTATTTTGAGAAGTGATGGTTCTGGTCGTCAATATTTGATTCAACCAGGTGGTGGTTCTGCAAATCCACCTTCTCATAAAACAGTTGATGATCGTTTACATTTTGTGAAACAAGAAGGTAAGCAAGTATTCAAATTTGCTGTTACAAACATGGCGGAAGTTTCAGCTGAAATCATGGAGAACAATAATTTAACAAGTGATGATGTTGATTGGTTAGTTCCTCATCAAGCTAATTTGCGTATCATTGATGCAACAGCAAACAGAATGGGCTTACCAAGTGAAAAAGTAATGATCAACATTCAAAAATATGGAAACACAACTGCTGGTACTTTACCATTGTGCTTGTGGGACTACGAAAGCCAATTGAAAAAAGGTGACACATTAATTCTTTCAGCGTTCGGTGGAGGATTTACTTGGGGAGCTGTTTATTTGAAATGGGCGTATAACTCTTAATTAACTATTTATACTTTATAAAATCTAAGCATTATGAATCTGAATGAAATCCAAGATTTAATAAAATTTGTTGCTAAATCAGGTGTAAGTGAAGTTGAAATCGAACAAAAAGATTTCAAAATCTGTATCAAAGCTGAGAAAGCGAAAGCTGAGCAACAAATTATTGTTCAAGCTGCTGCTCCAGCTCCTGTAGCTACTGCACCTGCACCAGTTGCTGCTGCTCCTGTAGCTACAACTCCAGCTGAGGCTGCCGCTCCTGCAAATGATGATGCAAAGTACATCACTGTTAAGTCTCCAATGATTGGTACATTCTACCGTTCAGCTGGTCCAGACAAAGAACCATTTGTAACAGTAGGAAATTCTATTGGTAAAGGTGATACAATTTGTATTATCGAAGCAATGAAATTATTCAACGAAATTGAATCTGAAGTGTCAGGTAAAATCGTGAAAGTATTGGTTGACGATGCTTCTCCAGTTGAATACGATCAACCATTATTCTTGGTAGATCCAGCTTAATAAGATTTAGAATTTAGAATTCGGAATTCGGAATTGAGGTAGTTTCTTTCATTCTGTTTTCAATGTTCACAATTCATTAATTCAAATTGTATGTTTAAAAAGATATTAATTGCCAATAGAGGTGAGATTGCTTTGCGCGTAATTCGTACATGTAAAGAAATGGGCATCAAAACTGTTGCAGTTTATTCAACAGCAGATAAAGATAGTTTACCGGTACGTTTTGCTGATGAAGCAGTTTGTATCGGTCCAGCAGTAAGTTCTAAATCGTATTTATCGATTCCGAACATCATAGCTGCTGCTGAAATCACAAATGCGGATGCAATTCACCCAGGATATGGGTTTTTGTCTGAAAACGAAAAATTCTCACGTGTTTGTCAAGAGCATGGTATCAAATTTATTGGTGCCACTCCTGAACAAATTGCGGGAATGGGAGACAAAGCGACTGCGAAAGCAACAATGATTGCTGCAGGTGTTCCTTGTATTCCTGGTTCAAAAGGATTGTTGAAAGATTTGGATGACGCTCGTGAAACAGCAAAAGTTGTTGTTTATCCAATTATCTTGAAAGCTACCGCAGGTGGTGGTGGTAAAGGTATGCGTATCGTTTGGAAAGAAGAAGATCTTGAGACTGCTTGGGATTCTGCTCGTCAAGAGGCAGGTGCTGCTTTCGGAAACGATGGTATTTACATGGAAAAATACATTGAGCAACCACGCCATATTGAAATTCAAATTGCAGGTGACCAATACGGTAACGCATGTCACTTGTCTGAACGTGATTGTTCAATTCAACGTCGTCACCAAAAATTGGTAGAAGAAACTCCATCTCCATTCATGACAGATGAATTAAGAGAGAAAATGGGTGAGGCTGCTATCAAAGCTGCGAAAGCGGTGAAATACGAAGGTGTTGGAACAGTTGAGTTCTTGGTTGACAAAAATCGCGATTTCTACTTCATGGAAATGAATACACGTATTCAAGTGGAGCACACAATTACGGAGGAAGTAATCGATTACGATTTGATCAAAGAACAAATTAAATTGGCTGCTGGAGAAAAAATTTCAGGAAAAAATTACATTCCACATTTACATGCGATTCAATGTCGTATCAATGCGGAAGATCCTTCAAATGATTTCAGACCATCTCCAGGAAAAATTACTTCTTATCACTCACCAGGTGGACACGGGGTTCGTATTGATACACACGCGTATGCTGGTTATGTGATTCCTTCAAACTACGATTCAATGATCGGAAAGTTAATTTGCGTTGCTCAAACACGTGAAGAGGCAATTCTGAAAATGAAACGTGCTTTAGATGAATACATTATTGAAGGTGTGAAAACTACAATTCCTTTCCACCAAAAACTAATGGATAATCCAGATTTCCGTGCAGGTAATTTCACAACTGCTTTCATGGATACGTTTGAATATTAAGATATCAAAATTAAAAAGCCGCTAGTCATTTGATTAGCGGCTTTTTTTGTACACAACAATTCCCCTCCATCGGAGGGGTGTCTGCCGCAGGCTGACGGGGTGGTCATTAGTATTTGATACTTGTATCAAATACTTCTACTTTTACTATTTCTTCTTCAGCTACTTCTACTTCTACTTCTGCTACAACCTCAACCACCACCATCCTCACTTCTCCCCATATCGCTCAATTATAAAATCCTCCAATTCTTTCAACACGCTTCCCATTCGGTATTTTATTGCTCCAGTACTAATGCGATAAACTGTCAAGCCGAGTGAGATTAGATATTTTTCCCTTTTAGCATCATATTCCTCTTTACCAATATGACTAGATCCATCTATTTCAATTATCAGTCCTAAACGTTTTACATAGAAATCAACAATGTAATTACCGATTACTTTTTGACGATCAAAATCAATTTTGTGGAAACGGCCTTTTGTTACTTGCATCCAAAAAAGAACTTCTGGAAGATTTCTTGCTTTACGCAAATCTTTGGCGCGTTTATTTAAGTCCTGGTTTACTGGAAATGGTTCAATTTTTTGAATGACCAATGGAAATTCACGAATGAACAGGTGTTCGGAATAGGGTGAACCTTTGGTTCTGTTTCTTTTTAATAGAGTGGGCACAATTGCATCTCCTTGTTTGCATATTGTGCCCACCCCGTCAGCCTGTGGCCGACACCCCTCCGATGAAGGGGAATGTTGGTGTTCAGTCATAATTCAGGTATTTGTTACCTGAATTTACGAAATCAATTTAAAACTATCAAACAGCTGCTATCGCTGCATCGTAATTTGGTTCCGAAGCAATATCCGAGACCAATTCAGTGTGTTTCACAACACCATTTGCATCAACAACAACGATTGCGCGTGCATGAAGTGCTGCTAATGGTCCGTTTTCCAATTCCAAACCGTAGTTTTTACCAAAGTCACCTGTAGCAAAATCTGAAGCAGTGATGACATTGTCAATTCCTTCAGCACCACAAAAACGTTTCTGAGCGAACGGTAAGTCACGTGATACACAAACAACCTTCGTGTTTTCTAACTCAGAAGCACGTTTATTAAACGTTCTAACAGATGTTGCACATGTTGCGGTATCAATACTTGGGAAAATGTTTAAAATCAAATTAGCGCCTTTATAATCGCTCAAATTCGTAGAAGATAAATCAACTTTTTTCAAATTGAATTCTGGTGCCATTTCACCTACTTTTGGAAGCTCACCGTTTGTGTTGAATGGAGTTCCATTTAATGTTACTGTTGCCATAATTATTGTTTATTAATTTGAATTACAAAATTAACGAATAAAAGCAACAAATGTTTTGACTACAAAAAAGCCGTTACAAATCTGCAACGGCTTTTTTAAATTATTTAGTAGTATTATAATCCCAATAAAACAGCGTGAGGATCTTTCGAACCAAACAACATTCTTTCTGGGTTTTCTAACATTTCTTTTACTTTCACCAAGAATCCAACTGATTCTTTTCCATCGATGATTCTGTGGTCATATGAAAGTGCCACATACATGATTGGACGAATTTCAACTTGACCATTGATTGCAACTGGACGCTCAACAATGTTGTGCATTCCTAAAATTGCAGACTGTGGCGGGTTGATAATTGGTGTTGACAACATCGATCCGAAAACTCCACCGTTTGTAATAGTGAATGTTCCATGTGCCATGTCGTCTGGAGTAATTTTTCCATCACGTGCCTTAATTGCCAAACGTTTAATTTCACGCTCGATTTCAGCCAATGACATTTGCTCAGCGTTGCGAACAACTGGAACCATCAATCCTTTTGGTGATGAAACAGCGATACCGATATCCGCATAGTTGTGGAAAATCATCTCGTTACCATCAATTTGACCATTCACAGCTGGGAAAATATTTAATGCTTCAGTAACCGCTTTTGTGAAGAACGACATAAATCCTAAATTCACTTCATGGTGTTTCGCGAATGCATCTTTGTATTTTGCACGTAAGTCCATGATTGGTTTCATGTCAACTTCATTGAATGTCGTTAACATTGCAGTTTCGTTTTTCACTGAAACTAAACGTTCAGCTACTTTACGACGCAACATTGACATTTTCTCACGGCTTTGGTCACGTGTACCACCCCAACCTTGTGCATCAGCAGCTGAGAATCCTCCAGCCATAGCAGCAACAACGTCTTGTTTTGTGATACGACCGTCTTTACCAGTACCGTTTAATTTATTTGCCGAAATATTGTTCTCAGCCATGATTTTTGCAGCAGCAATAGAAGGTGTTCCAGCAGCGTATGTATCTTTTTTAACAGGATCTGGACTCGGAGCAGCAGCAACCGGAGCAGCAGCGGCAACAGGTGCAGCTTTCACTTCTTCTTTGGTTGCTGAACTTGTTGAAGCATCAGCAACTTTTGGAGCTGATCCAGCAGGGCGTTCTGCAGAAGTATCAATTAAACAAACAACTTGTCCAACTTTAACAACATCGCCTTCACCAGCTTTGAGTGTAATGATTCCACTTTCTTCAGCAGGTAATTCAAGTGTAGCTTTATCAGAATCAACCTCAGCGATTGCTTGATCTTTCTCTACATAATCACCATCAGATACCAGCCATTGCGCGATTTCCACTTCAGAGATTGATTCTCCTGGGCTTGGTACTTTCATTTCTAATACTGACATATTCGTCTATTTTAATCTATTAGTAGCTCTTAATTAACTTTTACACGTGCAAATTGAAATACATCTGCAAACAATTGTTTCAAACGTTTTTCGTGTAATTTTTTCGATCCTTCAGCAGCAGCAGCTGTTGAGTTTCTGCAAATTCCGATGAATGGAATGTGACGTAAAGACATTGCCATGTGTGTCCAAGCTCCCATGTTCGATGGTTCTTCTTGTGCCCAAACAATGTTTTTCACACCTGAATATTTTGCAATGATGCCATCGATTTGTGCAGTTGGAACTGGATACAATTGCTCAACACGAACAAATGCCATATTATCAGCACCCAATTCGTTTGCTTTTTCTTTCATTTCATAGTAGAACTTACCAGAACAGAAAACAACTGTATCAATGTTTGCAGTTTTTGCACTTGCATCATCAATAACTTCTTGGAACGAACCTTTTGCCATTTCATCTAATGAAGAAACTGCTGATGGGTGACGCAATAATGCTTTTGGAGAGAATACAACCAATGGTTTTCTGAAATCACGTTTCAATTGACGACGCAATAAATGGAAGTGATTTGCTGGAGTAGAAGTATTTACAACTTGCATGTTTGTATCCGCACATTGTTGTAAGAAACGCTCCATACGTCCGCTTGAGTGTTCAGCTCCTTGACCTTCATAACCATGAGGCAACAACATCACTAAACCACTTTGAGTCGCCCATTTGTCTTCTCCAGCAGAAATGAACTGATCGACCATGATTTGCGCACCGTTGAAGAAATCTCCAAATTGTGCTTCCCAGATCGTTAATCCTCTTGGAGTAGCCAATGAATAACCGTATTCAAATCCTAAAACACCATATTCAGATAACAACGAGTTGTAAATTTCAAACTTCCCTTGTTTGTCTGATAGGTTATTTAAAGTGATAATTTCTTCTTCTGTATCTTCTGTTTTTACAACTGCATGACGGTGAGAGAATGTTCCACGCTCAACATCTTGACCAGAAATACGAATCGGGTGACCTTCATCCAATAAGGTAGCATACGCCAACATTTCAGCTGAACCCCAATCTAATTTATCGTTCGTGATAGCATTGTAACGGTCTTCAAAAATCTTAGAAATTTTACGGAAGTATTTTTTTCCTTCTGGTAAAGTCGCTAATTTTTGACCTAATTCTAACAATTTTTTCTTGTCAATTCCAGTTTCTGGAGATTTGTCGAAGTCAGCAAGTTTCCCATGACGGAATCCTTCCCATGTTTGACTCAAGAAATCGTACACAAGTGCTTTTTCGTTTTTACGAGAAGCTTCGAATTCATTTTCTAAGAATGCATTGTATTCTTCTTCAACTTTCTTCGCATCTTCTTTCGACATAACACCTTCTTGCTCCAATTGACCAAAGTAAATGTCTTTCGGATTTGGGTGTTTTGCAATCAAATTGTACAAACTTGGTTGCGTGAATTTTGGCTCATCTCCTTCATTGTGACCATACTTACGGTAACACAATAAATCGATGAAAATATCTCTGTTGAATTGCTGACGGTATTCCATTGCAATTTCAATCGTTTGAACAACTGCTTCAATATCGTCTCCATTCACGTGGAATACTGGACATAATGTCGTTTTTGCAACATCAGTACAATACGTTGAAGAACGACCATCTAAATAGTTCGTTGTAAATCCAACTTGGTTGTTGACTACAATGTGAATTGTTCCACCTGCGCGGTAACCATCCAATTGTGCCATTTGAATAGTTTCATACACAATTCCTTGTCCTGCAACAGCAGCGTCACCGTGAATTAAAACTGGACAAATTTGACTTTCGTTTTCTAAAACGTGGTCTACTTTCGCACGAGAAATTCCTTCAACAACTGTATTTACAGCCTCAAGGTGAGATGGATTTGGTGCCAACGTAACGCCAATTTTCTTACCATTCTCTAATACTACGTGAGAAGTAAATCCTTGGTGGTATTTTACGTCACCATCGAAATATTCAACTGAATCAAATTCTTTTCCTTCAAATTCTGAGAAAATGTCACGTGGACGTTTCTCGAAAATGTTTGTTAACGTATTCAAACGTCCTCGGTGTGCCATTCCCATTACGAAATATTCAACGCCCAATTCCGAACCTTTGTTTACCAAAGTATCCAAGGCTGGAATCAATGCTTCACCACCTTCAATTGAGAAACGTTTTTGGCCAACGAATTTTTTACCTAAAAATGCCTCGAAGTTTGTCGCTTGATTCAACTTTTTGTAGATGTTGATTTTGCGATTTTTATCAAACGTTGGACGATTTTTGATTTCAATTTTATTTTTGAACCACTCAATTCGTTCTGGATCGCGCATATATACATACTCGATACCGATTGATTGGCAATATGTCAACTCTAAGTGGTGAATGATATCGCGCAAACTTGCTGCACCAATACCAACTTCTTTCCCTGCTTGAAAAACAGTATCCAAATCAGTAGCTTCAAGACCGAAATGCTCAAGATCTAATGTTGGAGAATATTTACGACGCTCGCGAACAGGATTCGTTTTTGTAAACAAGTGACCACGATTGCGATAACCGTTAATCAAGTTGATTACTTTAAACTCTTTTTGAAAATTCTCAGGAATTTCACCACCATCTTCGTAGTTTGTTCTTGCGAAATCGAAGCCTTCAAAAAATTTTTTCCAGCCTATATCAACACTTTCTGGGTCTTGCTGATACATTTTATACAGATGATCAATTGCATTCACATCTGCATTCCCAACATAAGATACTTTATCCATGGTCTTTTGTGCACATTTATGGAACAGCAAATTTAGACAAATTACCCAATGCAGAAGTGCAAAAGCTTGAATTAATTTCAAGAAAAGTTAAATTTTAAACGCGTTCGGTCTTTTTCAGAAAAATTGAACAAACCAAAGCTGTTTCTTATTCTGAAATTGAATCGTAATCTGTTGGATTTGAACTAGAGAATTTAGTTCTTAAAAATACTTTATAGGCCTCTCGGAAAAGAATTTTTTCGGATAGTAATTGAATGAAATTTGGATCTGTCGTGATGTACAAAAATTCCTTTTCTGATAAATCGATGGTATACAACAATTGTAACAAACGAGTTTCACCTTGCTTCATCAAATCGACCAAAAGTTGGCCAATTAATCGTTCGATTTCATCTTTGGAAATTGGTATGATTTCGAATGAATCCGAAAAATATAAATTGAATTTTGCGAAATCCTTTGCGATTTGTTGTTGTGTCTTAAGAATAAATTGCTGATTATCGAAATAAGCATTCAATTGATCGTATGTTCTTAAATCGCTCATGAATAACTTATTTGTCAACTATTTATTTCACAGATCCACCAGCTTCAAATCCTTTTTCAGGAGCCATAAAGCTCAATTTTCCTTCAGCATCTTCCGCCATCAAAATCATCCCTTGCGATTCAATTCCACGGATTTTGCGAGGTGCTAAATTCAATAAGATTTGAACTGTTTTACCAATTACTTCTTCAGGTGAATAATGTTCCGCAATTCCAGAAACAACAGTTCGTTTATCAATTCCTGTATCAATCAACAGTTTCAGTAACTTATCGGCCTTCTCCACTTTTTCAGCTTCTAAAATTGTTCCCAAACGAATATCCAATTTGGTGAAATCTTCAAAATCGATTGTGTCTTTTTGTGGTTCAAAGTTCGATTCTACATTATTTGTACTTTGCAATTTCGCCACTTCAGCTTCCACTAAACTATCTTCAATTTTTTGGAAAAGAATTGTTGGCGCATTCGTCAATGATCCTGCTGCTAACAAATCTGAATTTCCTGCTTGCGTCCAGTCAGTTGATTTGAAATTCAAGAAATGAGACAATTTTTCTGCTGTTGATGGCAAGAACGGTTGAAGAACAATGCTCAAATTCGCAGTGATTTGCAAGGCAATGTTCATGATTGTTTCAACACGTTTTTCGTCTGTTTTCACCAATTTCCAAGGTTCTTGGTCTGCCAAATATTTGTTTCCAAGACGCGCCAGATTCATTGCTTCTGCTTGTGCATCACGCAATTTGTAAGCATAAACCAATTTGCTAATGCGCTCAGGAATGGCTTTCATTTCAGCTAAAACTTCCTTGTCGTAATCTGTTAATTCGCCTTGTTGAGGAACTTTTCCTTCGTAATATTTCTGTGTAAGCACTAACGCACGGTTGACAAAGTTTCCAAGAATATCGGCCAATTCGCTATTCACGCGTGTTTGGTATTCTTTCCAAGTGAACTCAGAATCTTTCGTTTCAGGAGCGATGGAAGTCAAGACGTATTTTAGTTCATCTTCTTTTCCTGGGTAAGCAGCAATGTATTCATGCAACCAAACCGCCCAATTACGAGAAGTAGAGAATTTATCACCTTCCAGATTTAAAAATTCGTATGCTGGAACGTTATCCGGTAAGATTAAATCGCCGTGATCTTTTAATAAAATTGGGAATATAACCGCATGGAATACGATGTTGTCTTTTCCAATGAAATGCACCAATTTACGATCGCCTTTCCAATAATCTTCCCAGTTTTTGTTGTTATCCAATGCCCATTGTTTCGTTGCTGAGATATAACCAATTGGAGCATCTAACCAAACGTACAATACCTTTCCATCAGCATTTGGAAGAGGAACTTTTACACCCCAATCCAAATCTCTTGTCATTGCACGCGAATGTAAACCACCATCAATCCATGACATACATTGACCAATTACTTGGTTTCTCCATGCTTTTGGATCGTGTTGCTGAACGCCATCTAATTTTCCTTCTTTAATCCATGCACGCAACCATTCTTCATGATTTTGCATTGGCAAGTACCAGTGTGAAGTCGTTTTTAAAATAGGGGTTTTTCCACTTAAGGTAGAAGTTGGATTAATCAATTCTGTTGGACTTAAATCCGAACCACATTTTTCGCACTGATCACCGTAAGCGTTTGGGTTTTGACACTTTGGACATTCACCTGTAATGTAACGATCGGCTAAAAATTGTTGGTATTCTTCGTCGTAATACTGTTCAGATGTTTCTTCAGTGAATTTACCATTTTCATACAATTTCAAGAAAAAATCTTGTGACGTTTTATGATGAATTTCTGCAGAAGTTCGGTGAAAAATATCGAATGAAATGTCGAAATCTTTAAAAGCCGTTCCAATAATTCCATTGTATTTATCTACAATTTCTTGTGGCGTGATTCCTTCTTTTTTCGCTCTGAGTGTGATTGCAGCACCATGTTCATCACTTCCACAAATAAATGCCACATCGTGATCATTCATACGCAAGAAGCGCACAAAAATATCTGCAGGAAGATAAACTCCGGCAACATGGCCTAAGTGAAGTGGTCCGTTTGCATAAGGCAACGCGGCAGTAACGGTATATTTTGCTTTCGACATCAGAATTTCAATTGAAAGCGCAAAGATACAAGTTAGAACCGATACCGCGAAGCGGACGTAAGGAAAAGTGCGTGTTTAAATTCTACAATCCAATTGCACTTCTTTTTCGATGAAGCGAATGTTGTACTTTTCTAACTCTGCAAGAATTGGGGTGTACACTTCTTTTTGAATTGGCAATGTTACGCCTTTGGATTTCAAATCGCCATTCAAAATCATTTTCGTTGCGATTGCCACTGGTAAACCAACAGTGTTTGACATTGAAGTGTATGTTTGGTTTTCACCAATGTTTACCATAGAAGAGGTAATTGAATAATTTTGTTCCTCAAATTCGTATTCAAACTCGTGATACATCACCAACATATCTTTATCGTGTGGGTCTAACACTAATTTATCTACAAGAATTTTTTCGAGTAATTGAGCTGGAGAAGCATTCGGAATACCAAGAGGTGTTTTTCCTTCAAACATTCCTAAGCAATCAAAACGATCGTATAAATTTAAACGGTCATCACGTAAAAAATCTCTGAATTTATCTTCAACCGAACGCAAATAGCGATATGGTAAAAATGCGTTTAAGAATGAGCGAGCTGTTAGATGTTCAGAGTTTTCCATTTTGTATGAATCATCTGTCATACCCAATTCGATAAACACATTCCATGCTTGACAAAAACCTGGTCTTCTCAATGTTCCTCTATAAATAGTTGGAACTGTTTCAATACCGTATGTTTGACGATAGGATAGTGAATCGCGATTCGCATAACCATCAAATGCGCCATAACCATCAATTTCTAAACGCATTAAGCGGTTAAATAAACGGTTGTATGGAACGTATTTATATTCGTTGTGATCAATAAAACACGATGCGCCACCTTGTCCAGCAACAACAACATTGCGCGGATTCCATGTGAATTTATAATTCCAAGGATTGTTATCGCTTTCAGGAGCAATCAAACCACCACAGAAAGATTTAAAGGATGTAACGATTCCGCCTTTGTTTTGAATTTCATGAATGATTTTCATGGCACTCATGTGATCAATTCCTGGATCAACACCAATTTCATTCATAATAACAATTCCAGCCTCTTTTGCTTCCGTATCCAAGGCTTTCATTTCAGCAGAAATGTATGAAGGAGTAATTAAATCTGTTTTTAATTCGATGCAATCTTTGGCCACTTCAACATGAAAACGTGCTGGTAACATTGAAATAACAATATCAGCTTTTCTAATTTCTGGTTTACGTTCATCTGAATTTAATGCGTTAAATGAAAGAGCAACACCATTCGAATGACCGTTCAATTTGCGTTTAACCAATTCAATATCTTGGTCAACAACGCGAATCTCCCAATTGTATTCAATCGAATGCTCTAAGAGATAGCGAATCAACGAAGAAGCTGACAAACCAGCACCAAGAATTAAAATAGTTTTCATGTCTTGTTAATATTATGCCGGCAAATGTAACGATTGGTTAAATATTTAATAGCATTAATTGTAAATATAATTTGAATCCTATGGAAGTATCGCAAAACAATAACTCATGATTTCATTCATTTGCAAAGAACATTAAAAAAACTATTTTTGTACAAAATAATTTGAATACAATGGGAAGAGCGTTTGAATACCGTAGAGCAGCTAAAGAAAAGCGTTGGGACAAGATGTCAAAATTGTTTCCAAAACTAGGAAAAG
>JBDKHH010000191.1:0-7373 GCA_039797785.1 Bacteroidota bacterium
GATGAATATTCAGCATCTGCAAGTGAAATTCTTTCCGGTTCAATTCAAGATTGGGATCGTGGATTAATCGTAGGAAGAAGAACATATGGTAAAGGCTTGGTTCAACGTCCGATTGATTTAACTGATGGTTCGCAAATGCGTTTAACAATTGCTCGCTACTACACTCCTTCTGGACGATGCGTTCAAAAACCGTATGATGACATTGATGATTATCGCAATGACTTAAATAATCGCTATAAAAATGGAGAATTCACGAATATGGATTCAATTCACTTAGCAGATTCGTTAAAATATACAACATTATCTACGAAACGAACAGTTTATGGTGGTGGTGGAATTATGCCAGATATTTTTGTGCCATTGGATACTGCAGAGATAACTGATTATTACAAGGACCTTATTCAAAATGGACACATCAACAGTTTTTCGTTGGAATATGTAGACAAACACAGAGATGAACTATTGGTTGAGTATCCAACGTTTGATAGTTACTTAAAAGGATTTACAGTCGATAAAAAGTTAATGGATGAGTTCTTTAAATTTGTCGAAAAAGAAGATAAAGAATTGAAATTCAATGAAGAACAATATAAAACGAGTGAAAACTTATTGAAATTGCGAATGAAATCGATTCTTGCGCAAGACATTTGGGGCTATAACGAATTTTACCAGGTTTACAATCAATCAAATGAAATTGTTCTTCGTGCAGTAAAAGCCATAGAAAATGGTGAATATGAAAAAGCAAATTTGTCTAAAAAGTAATTTATACATTTGTAAAAACGTTCGTATGAAATACCTATTTATTGTAAGTTTAAGTGTATTGGGATTGGTTGCTTGTTCGGAATCAAGTCAATCGAAAGATGGTGAAGTTGTTTCTAAAATTGCCGCTGACGGTAACAGTGAAGCTGAATTAAAACAATCATTGAAAGAAATTGAAGAAGAAGAAAAAGAATTAGCTGCTTCGACAACAACAATGAGCTTTGATAAAACAACTATTGACTTCGGTAAAATCAAAGAAGATTCAGAGAACAATGCTTCTTTCGTTGTGACGAACACAGGTAAAAACCCATTGATTATTAAAAAAGTAGATGTTAGTTGTGGTTGTACAACAGCGAAGAAACCTGAAAAACCAATTGCTCCAGGAAAATCAGATAAAATTGAAATCGTGTTCCATCCAAAGGTTGGACAATTAGATGATCAACACAAAACAGTTACAATTACAGCAAATGCAGACCCTGAAGTTGAAGTGCTGAATATTAAAGCTTTTGTATTGAAAAAGTAAGAGTAAACGAATTAAACTAAAAAAGGGAAGCTTACACTTCCCTTTTTTTATTCCTTGATTTCTTCGTAATCAACATCAACAACCTCTGAATAATTTGAATGTGATGTTTTCTTTTGTGACCCTCCGAGAATACTTATTTTTCCAAACTTTTTTTGCTTTTCAGATCGTTCTTTTTCCAAGTTTCGTTGACGTTCGTTCATAGAGCGTTCTTCTTCCATATTGCGTTTTGCAATCATCAGTTGACCCAAGAATCGCAATAGCACAATTGCTCCAATAACGATTAAAACCGTTCTTACAATTCCTGGAACACTCGCTTCAACAACAATCATCGATTTTTATCTTGATAAGTGCATGTTACGCTCTGAATAGATTTTAGTAAAGAATGGATCTTTCAAATTCTTAATGAAACGAATTGCTTCACCTGTGGATTTCATTTCTGGACCAAGCTCTTTTTTCACATCCGGAAACTTCTCATACGAGAACACTGGAATCTTAATTGCATAACCTTCTTTACGCGGTTGGAAATTAAAATCAGTCACTTTTTTCTCTCCTAACATTACTTTCGTTGCGTAATTCACATACGGTTCGTCATACGCTTTTGCAATAAAAGGAACTGTTCTAGATGCGCGTGGATTCGCTTCAATTACATATACCTTGTCGTCTTTAATCGCAAATTGGATATTCATCAATCCAACTGTTTTTAAAGCAACTGCAATTTTCCTCGTAATATCTTCAATTTGCTGCATCACGAAATCTCCCAAGTTATATGGAGGCAATACCGCATATGAGTCTCCCGAGTGAATACCAGCAGGCTCAATGTGCTGCATGATTCCAATGATGTACACATTTTCACCGTCGCAAATCGCATCTGCTTCCGCTTCAATTGCTCCACCTAAGAAATGATCCAATAAGATTTGGTTATTCCCCATTTCATTGATAATATCAACTACGTGGTGCTCCAACTCTTCTTTATTAATAACGATTTTCATTTTTTGTCCACCCAAGACATACGAAGGGCGAACCAATAATGGGAATCCTAATTCATCTGACAATTCGATTGCTTGTTCAGCGCTTTCAACGATTCCGTATTTTGGGAAAGGAATGTTATTCTCTTCCAATACTTTTGAGAAACGTCCTCTATCTTCTGCTAAATCCAAAGCTTCGTAGCTTGTTCCAAGAATCTTGATACCGTAACGATCCAATTTCTCAGCAAGCTTCAATGCTGTTTGTCCACCCAACTGCACAATTACACCTTCTGGTTTTTCATGCATGATGATGTCGTAAATATGTTCCCAGAAAACTGGTTCGAAGTACAATTTATCAGCTGTATCGAAATCGGTAGAAACTGTTTCAGGATTACAGTTAATCATAATCGTCTCATAGCCACATTCTTTCGCAGCTAAAACACCGTGAACACATGAATAATCGAACTCAATTCCTTGACCAATTCGGTTAGGACCGGAACCTAAAACCACAACTTTCTTCTTGTCCGAAACTGGACTTTCGTTTTCGTATTCGAATGTAGAATAGTAATATGGTGTCAACGCTTCGAACTCAGCCGCACATGTATCTACTAATTTGTATACACGATTAATTGCAAATTCTTGACGTTTTTTATACACTTCTGATTCAAGACATCTCACTAAATGTGCAATTTGTCTATCTGCATAGCCTTTTTGTTTTGCTTCGAACAATAATTCTTTTGGAAGATTACCCAAGTGGAATTTCTCAATCTTACGTTCCAACTTGATCAATTCTTCAATTTGTTTCAAGAACCAAATATCAATCTTTGTTTTCTCAACAATTTTCTTGAAAGGAATTCCCAATTTGATTGCATCATAAATATGGAACAAACGATTCCAACTTGCGAATTCCAAACTGTGTAAGATTTCATCTTGATTTGTCAACTCTTTTCCATCAGCTCCTAAACCATTGCGGTTAATCTCCAATGATTGACATGCTTTTTGCAAAGCTTCTTGGAACGAACGTCCAATTCCCATTACTTCACCAACTGATTTCATTTGAAGTCCTAAGCGGCGATCTGTTCCTGGGAATTTATTAAAGTTCCAACGTGGTATTTTTACAATTACATAATCCAACGTAGGCTCAAATAAAGCAGAGGTTGTTTTTGTAATTTGATTGTTTAATTCATCTAAATGGTAACCGATTGCCAATTTCGAAGCGATTTTAGCAATTGGATAACCTGTTGCTTTCGAAGCCAATGCCGAAGAACGTGAAACACGTGGATTGATTTCAATTGCGATAATGTCTTCAGCGTCATCCGGAGAAACAGCAAACTGAACGTTACATCCACCAGCAAAATTACCGATTGAACGCATCATTTTGATTGCCATGTCACGCATACGTTGGAATGTTGTATCCGACAAAGTCATGGCTGGCGCAACTGTGATTGAATCTCCAGTGTGAATTCCCATTGGATCGAAGTTTTCAATCGAACAGATAATTACCACATTGTCATTCGCATCGCGCAACAATTCTAACTCAAATTCTTTCCAACCTAATAAGGCTTTATCAATCATTACCTCATGAATCGGTGACAATTGCAAACCTCTTTCTAATAAACTATCGAATTCTTTTGGATCGTGAACAACAGATGCTCCTGCTCCACCCAATGTGAAAGAAGCACGAATACACAATGGGAAACCAAACTCTTGCGCTACTTCTTTTCCTTCTAAGAAAGATTTAGCAGTTGCTTGAGGGGCCATCGGAATGCCAATTTCCAACATCAACTCACGGAATTCCTCACGGTTTTCTGTAATTTCAATTGCTTTAATATCAACACCAATAATGCGAACTCCATGTTCTTCCCAAATCCCCATTTCATCACATTTGATGCACAAGTTTAATGCTGTTTGTCCTCCCATTGTTGGCAGAACTGCATCAATTTTGTGTTGTTTAAGGATTTCAACAATACTTTCTGGTTCAAGAGGCTGTAAATAAACATTATCCGCAACGACTTTATCTGTCATGATAGTTGCTGGATTAGAATTGATTAATGTTACTTCAATTCCTTCTTCTCTTAGTGATCTTGCTGCTTGAGATCCGGAGTAGTCAAATTCACATGCTTGACCGATTACAATTGGTCCACTTCCTATGATTAAAACGGACTTGATAGAGGTGTCTTTTGGCATCTTCTGCTTTTGATTTTCAATTTTGAATACTATTCAACAAATTGAGCGCAAATTTAACCCAAAAAGTTCAACTTCCCAATCAATTCTTTGCTTGTTTTTAACAATTATCGTGGATAACTATTTTATATCACTTATTTAAAAATTAGCTTTTGACAAATCGGTTTAGTATTTATCCCACAAACACAATCTTATACTACCTTTGTAAAATGAATTCCGTTGGCAAAATCGTTCGTCAAAATGCATTACAACTCGAGTACTTTGTCTTTGGACAAGGAGAAGAAACGATTATTTGTTTTCATGGCCATGGTCGTTCTGCTTTTGATTTTGAGTTTTTAGCAAAAGAAAATAGACGTGTAATTTCGATACATTTATTCTTCCATGGTAACTCATTATTTCCAATTAATCGTGTTGAAAAAGAACCACTTAAAACAAATGAGTTCATTGAATTATTTAAATTAATTTTAACAGAAGAAAAGGTAATTCAATTTCATTTATTAGCTTTTAGTCAAGGAGGGAGATTTACACTTTGTCTGACTCCTTTTTTTGGTCAGCAGATTGAATCATTAACCCTGATTGCGCCGGATGGAATGGATAATTACAGTTTTTACAATTGGTCATCTCGTCAAGGATTAGCACGGAAATTATTCACTTACCTTGAAAAGAAACCACATAAAGTTATACGCTACAGCAACTTGGCAACAAAGCTGAAATTAATGCGCCCAAAAGTAAAAACGTTCGTTCATGAATTTGCTTCCAATCCAGATACTTTTCGCAATGCTTCTCTGACGTGGAGAGCTTTTCGATTGATGTTACCTGATTATGAAGCTATTTCTAAAACGCTTAAGAAAAATGACATTCCTTTGTTAATTATCATGGGGAAATTTGATCAAGTGATTCGTCCGAAACAAGCCTATCAATTTGCTGAAAAATTAGGAATTAAAGAGTGTGTTATTGAAATAGAAAACGGTCATAACTTCTTTAAAAAATCAGCAATTCCCAGATTTAAAGACTTACTTCCCTATTCTTCATAAGTCAGTAAAATTTCAAGTCAATCGTAACTTTGATTCCCATTATAATTTCTACATTTGCTTAAAATCTCAAGTCATGAATAGCATTCTTAGTCACGCAGAAATTCAACAAAAAATCACACGTTTAGCTCATCAAGTTCTTGAGAACTGTTTTGAAGAGCCAACTGTTTATATTGGTGGAATCTGTGGCAATGGTTTCAAAATTGCAAATGACATTCAACGAATTATGGCGACTAATTCAGATCAAGAAATTGTTGTTTTTGAAATTAACGTTGATAAAGAAGAGCCTTGGAACTCTCCTATTACAGTTTCAATTGATGAAAGCTTATTAAAAAACGCTTATATCATTTTGGTTGACGACGTTTTGAACTCTGGGAAAACAATGCAATATTCTTTGATGAAATTTTTAGAACGACCAACAAAATCAATTAAAACAGTTGCCTTGGTTGATCGTACACACCGTCGTTATCCAATTAAAGCAGATTTCGTTGGAATAAGTTTATCTACAACCTTGAAAGAACGCGTTGAAGTGGAATTGAATGATTCAAATTCGATGGCTTATTTAGTGTAGTATTGCTTGTTTCAGGATTTGCAAAATTTAAATATTTAAATTTTCGAATCTTTCAAATCACCAGTGTCCAGCAAATATTTTCCTTAAAAAACAACCCAATATGCGTAAAACAACAGAAGCATCTTCCAACTACGAGGCCTTAGAAAAAATGTCAACCGCTGATTTGTTAAGCAATATCAACAACGAAGACAAAACTGTTCCACTTGCGATTGAGAAAGAATTGCCAGCGATTGAAGCGTTTGTGAATACGTGTTTTGAACGCATGAAAACAGGAGGACGTTTGTTCTACATTGGGGCGGGAACAAGTGGTCGTTTGGGAATTGTTGATGCAAGTGAATGTCCACCAACATTTGGAGTGGAACATGGAATTGTTGTCGGAATTATTGCCGGTGGTGACACAGCGATTCGTAAGGCTGTTGAATTTGCTGAAGATGACACAGAACAAGGCTGGAAAGATTTGATGGAATACAACATTAATTCAAACGATACATTGGTTGGAATAGCTGCTTCTGGAACAACACCTTATGTTTTAGGCGCGATTGATGAAGCAAAGAAAACGGGAGTTTTGACGGGCGGAATCTCCTGTAACCCTGGAAGTCCTTTGTCCCAAGTTGTTGAGTTTCCAATGACTCCTGAAGTTGGACCTGAATTCGTTACGGGAAGCACACGAATGAAGTCTGGAACAGCTCAGAAATTAGTTCTAAATATGATTTCCACTTCTTTGATGATTAAATTAGGAAGAGTAAAAGGAAACAAAATGGTTGACATGCAATTGAGTAACAATAAATTGGTCGATCGTGGTGTAAAAATGATCATGGGTGAAATTGACGTGACGTATGAGCATGCTGCTGAATTATTAGAAACACATGGTTCAGTTAGAAAAGCGGTTGAGGCTTTTAGTCAATTGAAATAACCCTAATGCAAACCACTTTTTACCGTCAAAAAATAACCAAACAACAATTTGATTCTATTCAATCCAATTGGAAGAATATCAGTGAAGTTGATGAAGAAAATGGGCTCTTAGATTCTCCTAAAAGTAGAATGAAAATGAATTTGCGGGTCCCAATTCGATTCAGAGGAAACTACGAATACATGACGGTAAATTGTTTTATTTTAAGTAAAACCTATTATAGTCACATTCTATTATCAATCGTGAGCAATGTTTATAAACCCATATTAGTTTCTTTATTGGCTGCATCACCTGTTTCTTTAGTTACAGCATTATTATTCATGAAACCGTATCTTATAATTTTGGTTCATCCTTTCGTTGCATCAGTAATTTTTTTCTATTATTTTAAACGAATCAAAACCACAAGTCAAGCTTTTGTGAACGAACTTTTAAA